>CAYWWL010000417.1:333-2119 GCA_964461925.1 uncultured Caulobacterales bacterium
CATAGCCAATCTCAATCCTTTATCCTGTGCGGGATCGCCATGGCGCACGCCGATCCCGATTTCGTCGGCGATACGCGCCGTCGCGCCCTTCGCTGGGCGATACATGGGTTGCGTTCCCGCTTTGTTTCGTCCTCATTGTCTTCCGGCGCGGGCGCGTAGGGCCCTGGCGCCGACAAGGCGGGACAACGTTGGTAAACCTCCGGCGACGAAAAATCCATCTCTGATCGCCATCACGGCCGATCTTCCGCGCTTGGGCTCGGCGTCTTCCGGAGCGCGCGCCATGGTCAGGCTGGCGTTTCGCCTTCGAAAGGGTCGCGATCGTCTTCGCTAAAGCGGCGGCGAGGGGCCTAGGGCGGCGATCGACCGGGTCGTAAACGCGATCACGGCGGGCGCGACGCGCTCTGCGCCGACCTTGCGATCGAGGGGACGTTACAGTCCGTATACCCGCTTGGCGTTGCCGCCGAGAAAGAGGCCGCGCGCCTCGTCGTCGAGACCGAGGGCGTCGAGCCCCTTCAAGGCGGCGGCCGGGGCGATCATCGGGTAATTGGTGCCGAACAAGACCTTTGTTCGCCCATGGCGCGCCATATAGTCGACCAGCGCGCGCGGATAGCGCGACGCGGCATAGGCGGAGGTGTCGATATAGACGTTCTCATGCTTGGTCGCGACGGCGATCGCTTCGTCTGTCCACGGATAGCCGATATGGCCGCCGACGATGACGAGCTCGGGAAAGTCGAGCGCCACTTGGTCGAGATAAATCGGCCGGCCGACCTCCGACGGCATCAGCGGGCCGGTATGGCCGATCTGGGTGCAAAACGGCACGCCGAGATCGCAGCATGCCGCGTAAAGAGGATAAAAGGTGCGATCCGTGGGCGGCGTTTTGAACATCCACGGCAAGACGCGGATTCCCTTAAAGCCAAGCTCGTTGACGCATCGCCGCGCCTCGCGCACCGCCGCCATCGGTTGGGTCACGTCCACCGAGCCGATTCCAATCAGGCGCCCGTCGGATGCGGCGACGAACTGCGCGACTTCGTCATTGCTGATCAAGGCGCCGCCCGGCGTCGCCCACGCCGAGGCGAGCGAGACGTCGATTGCGCCGGCGTCCATGGCGGCGATGGTCGCGGCCACCGGCAATTCTTCGGTGGGCGTTTCGGTCTTGGTCCAACGCCGCAATGACGCGAAAATCGGGTCTTGGGCGTGGCGCAACGTCGGATGTTGCATCCAGGAATCAATGATCATGAGGAAACGCTAAATCCCCCGTCATAGGGGAGCAAGCGAGCTCAGCAGTGAACCAGCGCCAAGAAGAGATAGCGGCAAGAGATAGCAGGAAGAGATAGCGGGAAATGACGGCGGGATGCGACGGCGCGGTAGGGGGAAAAGCGCGCCGTCGCTCGCCGTCGTGCCGGCGCTAGCCGTGGGCCGCCACAGGGGCGCGGCGAACCGCGACGAGGGGATAGGCGAAGAGGAACAAGAACAGCACATTAAAGGCCGCGTTTGCGGGCGCGCCGGCGGCGATCGAGCCGATCGAGTCGATCGGGAACCATACCAAGAGGGCCAATAGCGCGCCTTTGCGGGTGCGTTCGTCGCCGTCCTCCAGCGCTGGGGCGACGATTTGGTGCAGCATCACGCACAGGGCCGCGAACACCCCGCCGGCGATGGACGCGATCCAGCGGCTTTCAGGGGTGAAGGTGAAGTCGCCGTCGACGGGAAAATCGAGGAAGTCGTGGAGAATCCACGATGGCGCGTCGATGGCGGGAAACGCGCTCGAGGCGAGAATCAACGCGGTTGG
>CAYWWL010000418.1:0-2115 GCA_964461925.1 uncultured Caulobacterales bacterium
GCCGTCAGGCGCGCCGCGTCGCCGTCGTCGGTTTCGATCTCCAAGGCGACGTTGAAAAGCCGTTTGCCGATCACAGCGGCGCCGGCCGCGTCGAGCGCAATAGGCCGGCCGGTCGCCGCCGCGGCGACGGTGACGTTCGTGGCGGTGAAGGCGCGCACGGCGATCTGCGGCGATTGGCTGGGTCGCGTCGCGCCTTTGAGCGGCTCGGCGCCTGCGTCTTGCTGCGGTCGGGGCGGCGGCGGGCGCAACAGCGCCACCCCGTCAAGCGCGAGCCGGTCGACGTCGATCGCGCCATTGAGATAGCGCAGCGGCCGCCAATCCACGTCGATCGCGTCAATCGTCAACCAGTCGCCGCGCGCGTCGCGCAAGCGAATATTCTCGACACGGATGGACCATGGCGGCGCGCCGGCGATGCGGCCGATTTCCGCCTCGCCGCCAAGCGCGGCGGCGATTTGCGGTTCGGCCAGTTCAGCGATCAGCGCGCGCCCGGGCGGCGTGTACATCAGCGCCGCGGCGGCGAGGAAGAGCGTCGCGACGAAGCCGGCGAGACCGAGGGCTGCGAGAATGAGAGGTCGACGCATCAAAACGGTTGCCCCAATGATATATACAATTGCCAGGCGCGGTCGGACGAGCGCCGTTCTAAGGGAAGCGCGAAGTCGACGCGGATCGGCCCGATCGGCGACAAATAGCGCGCGCCGCCGCCGACCCCAGTGAAGAAATCGCCGCTAAAGTCCGGCGTCGAGCGCGCCGACACGGAGCCGATATCCGCGAAAGCGGCCAGCTGCACTGGCCCGAAGACTTGGGCGCGTGCTTCAATCGCGGCTTCGAGCGCCGATCGTCCGCCGATCGGATCGCCGTCGTCGTCGAGCGGGCCGACCGCTTGAAAATCGTAACCGCGTACGGATGATCCGCCGCCGACATAGATGCGTTTGTTGGCCGGCAAGCTCGTCTCAGCGCCATAGGTGGCCGCGGCGCGGACCCTGCCGGCGATGGTGAAGCGCTCATCGGCGCCGAACTGGGTTCGGCTGCGGGCGTTGAACTCGATCTGGGTGAATTGGCTCGACCCGGCGTAGGGCGTCGCCGCGAGGGCGATTTTCGCGCCCCTGGTCAGCGCCAATGGATCGTCTTCGGTGTCGAAGGTGGCGGAGAACGGCGCGGAGACGAAATAGGTGCGGTCGCTGACGCCGTCGGCGGTGACGCGGCTGGTTTCGAACGCTAGGCCGCCGCGGGTGGTCAAGCGTTCGTCGAGCCAGGTTTTCGACGCGCCGATGCCCGCGCTGACCGGGCGCGCGGCGAACGCGGCGGGGGTTTCGTTCGCGAACTCCATGCCGGCGTAGACTGATCCTGGAAACGTCGGCAGCGGCTTTTCGATCAACACCTCCGCCGACTGCTCGAGGGCGGTCGCTTCCATCTCGGCGTTGAACGTCTCGCCGGCGCCAAACAGATTGCGGTACTCGAAAAACAACCGCCCGCCGGGGCCTTCGACGGTGGAGAACGACGCGCCGACGCCAATGGTCCGGCGCTTGCGTTCCTCCAGATCCACCATCACGGCGGCGACGCCGGACGGGTCCGGCGGACCGGGAAAGACGTCGACGCTTTCAAAAATTCCCGTGCGGGCGAGGGCGTCTTGATAGGCGACAAGTTTGGAGCGGTCGAAGACTTGGCCTTCTTCCCAAGTTTTTAGCTTCTCCAAAAAACTCTGCTTGGTGCGGGTGGCGCCTTTGGTCTCCACTGCGCCGAACCGCGCTTGCGGGCCGCTGACGACGCCATAGATGGCGGCCGCGTCGCCGGCGATGGCCTCGGCGCGGCGGGGGCCTTGACGCGCAGCGGGATAACCGGCGTTCCAAAGCCCCGCGATGATTTTCTGGTGATTGCCGGCGAGCGCCGCCCCGGCGGCGTCATTGGCGAAATCGAGCTTTAGCTCGGCGATCGCTGGGCGCGCCGTGCCGACGCCGGGGTCGAGATAGTCGATCTTGTGCTCGGAGATGGCGTAGAGCGGCCCGGGGGCGAGGTTGAAGATCGCTTGCAAGGGGCCATCGTCCGCCGGCGCGACGAGACGGAACGCGGCGTCGGCGTCGTAATAGCCGGCGGCGACAAGGGCTCGTTTGATCGCTT
>CAYWWL010000419.1:0-2114 GCA_964461925.1 uncultured Caulobacterales bacterium
TACCCTGAAGCGAGAAGACGGCGCCAGTGAACATGACGATTTCAGCGCAGATTTTGGCTTGGTACGATCGCGCCGCCCGCGATCTGCCGTGGCGCGTCGGCCCGGCGGAACGGCGGCGCGGCGTGCGCCCGGATCCTTACCAGGTGTGGCTGTCGGAGATCATGCTGCAACAGACCACGGTGGCGACCGTGACGCCGCGGTACGACGATTTTCTCTCCCGATGGCCGGACGTCGCGGCCCTGGCGGCGGCCCCGGAAGACGCGGTGCGCGGCGCGTGGGCTGGGCTTGGCTATTACGCCCGGGCGCGGAATTTGCACAAATGCGCGAAGGTTGTCGTCGACGAGCATCAGGGCATTTTTCCCGATACGGAGGAAATGCTGCTGACCTTGCCCGGCGTCGGCGCCTACACCGCGGCGGCGATCGCCGCGATCGCCTATGACGCGCCGCCGGTGGTTGTGGACGCCAAGATGGATCGCGTGGCGGCGCGTTTGTGCTAGATCGAATCGGCCTTGCCGGCGGCGAAGCCCGCGATCAAGGCGGCCATGGCCGAGGTTTGGCCGCAGCGCCGCAGCGGCGACTTCGCCCAGGCCTTGATGGATCTTGGCGCCGCCATTTGCACCCCGCGCGCGCCGTCATGCTTGATGTGTCCCGTGCGGCGCGCCTGCGCCGCCGCCGAGGCGGGGGATCCCGACCGCCTGCCGATCAAAGCCAAGAAAAGCGCCAAGCCGCGTCGGCAGGGCCGCGCCTATGCGCTGTTCAATCGCCGCGGCGAAGTGTTATTGCGCAAACGGCCGGAGCAGGGGCTGCTCGGCGGCATGTATGGCTTGCCAAGTCAACCGTGGACGGAGGGTCTTTCGGCGGCGCTCGCCCCGCCCGTCGCCGCCGACTGGCGCGCTGCTGGCGCGGTGGAGCATGTCTTCACCCATTTTCATTTGACGTTAAGCGTTGAAATCGCCGATGCGCCGAAAGGGTTTCGGCGGGGCGCCGACGAGCTATGGATCGATCCCGCGGCGGCTGAGACGCCGACGGTGATGAAAAAGGCGATCGCCGCGGCGGTGCGGGCTCGGCGCGGCTAGGGCGCCGTTTTCAAACGCGGCGACCGACCCGCTGGTTCAGCACAGTTCGTCGATGGTTTTCTTCGCCCATTTGGGAGAATCTTTCAGCTTGTTGAGCACTGTCGTCATCGAGTGGGCGATCCAGCCCCCGGGGCCGGGGATGAACATCCACGGCGTGCGGAAGCGTTCGGTCTCGCCCACATGAAAGCCGAAATTGCCGATCGGATCGCTCACCAGAATAAAATTGAAACCGCGAATCTTCGCGGCGGCGTCAGTGAAGGCCATGTTTGAACGCATGCCCGGCGCGTTGAAGGTGACGAAGGGCAAGCCTGTGGTGTGGCCGACGCCTTGAGCCAAGGCGCCGCCGAGAGAGTGGCCGACGATCGACAGCGGTTTCTTGCTAGCGCCGCCAAGAAATTTGCCGACTTTGGCGAGGGCCGCCGCTTCGGCCAATTGTTTTGGTTTCATCCAGAAGGTCAGCCGTGCGTCGGCTTTGATGTCCTCCCACATGGTGCCGCCGCCATCATCGGTGTTGCTGGCGCCGGTGCCTTTGAAGGCGCAGACAATTTCCTCGCCTGACTCAAATATCGCGCCCTGAAAGCCCTCCGTCGTCGCCGCGCGCCACTCGGTCACCTTCCAGGTGGTTTTGACGCCAATGGTTTCGGTGTCGAGGGTCGCGCCTTTGTGGAGCTGGGCGTTGTAAACGTTGTTCGCCAGCTGGGCGTAATTCATCAATGTGGTCAAAGCTCTCTCCCCATGGCGGCGCATGGCCGCCTGCCGTCGCCATTGCGGATTGCGATTGCGCGGTCGTCTGGCTGTCCGCCAGCGTCGAGCCTATCATGGTTGTGTGCGCGACGACAGCTGATCTGTCGTGATGCCTAGGGCGGGATGCGAAGGGCTGCGCGGCGGCGCTAAACGAGCCGAGGCTGCGGCGCCAGGCCCCGAACATAACTCGCGCCGCTGAGCGTCGCTTCGATGCGCGCCTTCGCCCGGCGGCCGAGAGCGACGCGTCGCGCCCGGTCATGGCTCAGCGCTTTCAACGCCGCAACGGCGTCGTCA
>CAYWWL010000420.1:0-2110 GCA_964461925.1 uncultured Caulobacterales bacterium
CTCGCGGATCACCTTGCCGCCGGAGCCGATCACGTCGCGGATCTTGTCCTTAGCGATCTGCATGGTCTCGATCCGCGGCGCGTGTTCGCCGAGATCGTCGCGAGCGGTCTCAAGCGCTTTGGCCATTTCGCCGAGGATATGCATGCGGCCGCCATTCGCCTGGGCGAGGGCTTGGCGCATGATTTCTTCGGTGATGCCGGCGATTTTGATGTCCATCTGCAGCGACGTGACGCCGGCTTGCGAGCCAGCGACTTTAAAGTCCATGTCGCCGAGATGGTCTTCGTCGCCGAGAATGTCGGACAGAACGGCGAAGCGTTCGCCTTCCAGGATCAGGCCCATGGCGATGCCGGCCACCGGGCGTTTGATCGGAATGCCGGCGTCCATCATTGCGAGGGAGGAACCGCAGACCGTCGCCATCGACGACGAGCCGTTGGATTCGGTGATCTCGGAAACCAAGCGGGTCACGTACGGAAACTCTTCCTGGCTCGGCAGCACCGCTTTCAGCGCGCGCCATGCGAGCTTGCCGTGACCGATTTCCCGACGCCCGGCGCCGCCCATGCGGCCGGTTTCGCCAACCGAATATGGCGGGAAGTTATAATGCAGGAGGAAGTTCTCTTTGTACGTGCCTTCCAGCGAGTCGATGAATTGCTCGTCTTCGCCGGTGCCGAGCGTGGCGACGACCAAGGCTTGCGTTTCGCCGCGGGTGAACAAGGCGCTGCCGTGCGCGCGCGGCAGGACGCCGGCTTCGGACACGATCTGGCGCACAGTTTTGGTGTCGCGGCCGTCAATGCGTTCGCCGGTGTCGAGAATGC
The DNA here is from genome assembly GCA_964461925.1 of uncultured Caulobacterales bacterium. Classification (GTDB taxonomy): domain Bacteria; phylum Pseudomonadota; class Alphaproteobacteria; order Caulobacterales; family Parvularculaceae; genus MED-G105. The sequence continues at coordinate 813 of CAYWWL010000420.1, forward strand.
CGTTGCGGACGATGTCCGCTTCGATTTCCTTGAAGATCGACCCGAGGGTGGTTTTCGGCAGCGAGTCTTCAGCGTCGTCGCCGCAGAAAGCCTCAACCGCTTTGGCTTTGGCGTCGCTGATTTTCTCTTGACGGACCTGCTTGACGGTTTCTTTGTACGCAGCCCGCAGATCCGCTTCGACCAAGTCGCGGATCTTTTGCGGCCATGCGCCATGGTCCGGAGGCGTGAACGACCACGGTTCTTTCGCGGCTTCTTCAGCGAAGTCGAGGATCAGTTCGATCGCTTCTTTCGCGGCTTTGTGGCCATGCATGACGGCGCCAAGCATGATGTCTTCGGACAGTTCTTTTGCTTCGGACTCGACCATCATGACGGCGTCATTGGTGCCGGCCATGATTAGGTCAAGCTGCGTCTCCGGCATCTGCTCGAGCGGCGGGTTTACGACGTACTCGCCATTGATGTAGCCGACCCGCGCCGCGCCGATCGGGCCGAGGAACGGAATGCCGGAAATCGTCAACGCCGCCGAGGTGGCGATCATCGCCACCACGTCGGGATCGTTTTCGAGGTCGTGGGACAGAACGGTCGCGATCACCTGGACTTCGTTCTTGAAGCCTTTTGCGAACAAGGGGCGGATCGGACGGTCGATTAGGCGCGAAGTCAGCGTCTCTTTTTCAGTCGGGCGACCTTCGCGTTTGAAATAGCCGCCTGGGATGCGGCCGGAAGCATAATACTTTTCTTGGTAGTGAACGGTCAGCGGGAAGAAATCGAACGCTGGGTTCGGCTCTCTTTGGCCGACGACCGTCGCGAGCACCGTGGTGTCGCCATAGCTGGCGATAACGGCGCCGTCCGCTTGCCGCGCCATGCGGCCCGTCTCCAAGGTCAGCGTACGGCCGCCCCATTCGATCGATTTTTTCGTGATGTTGAACATAGTCTTCTTCTTTCATGCGTATAACGCCGTACGCGGATCGTATCGGCGCTTGCGGCGAAATGGTCGCCGCATTCAAAAAACGCCGCCAGGATGCTGGCGGCGTCGGGGTCGCAGCGCTTAGCGCGGCTGCATTCTGATCGCGCCGTCCAATCGAATGACGGCGCCGTTGACCATGGTGTTGCGGCAAATCTCCAGCGCCATGGTCGCGTATTCTTCAGGTTTGCCGAGGCGTTTCGGGAACGGCACCATGGCGGCGAGGGCGTCTTGAACCTTTTGGTCCATGCCGGCCATCATCGGCGTCCAGAAAATGCCGGGGGCGATCGTGTTGCAGCGAATGCCGGCGTTCATGAGGTCCCGCGCGATCGGCAAGGTC
>CAYWWL010000421.1:0-2108 GCA_964461925.1 uncultured Caulobacterales bacterium
GACGTCGACGCCGGCGGTCTCAAGCCCAAGATTGTTCGTGTTCGCCTGCCGCCCAACGGCGACCAAGAGCCGGTCGCCCTCCAAGGTCTCGCCGTTGTCGAGGTCGAGAGAGATGACGTCGCCATTTTGGCGAGCCTCGGTCGCGCGTGCGCCTTCGATGATACGCACCCCTTCGGCGACGAGTTTTTCGCGCACCGGCGCGACCGCTTCGGGATCTTCGCGCTGCAAGATCGTTTGCGCGTCGACCAGGGTCACGTCGACGCCAAGGCGGGCGTGGGCTTGGGCCATTTCAACGCCGATCGGCCCGCCGCCAAGGACGATCATTCGCTGCGGCGCCTGGCGGTGATTGAAAATTGTTTCATTGGTGTCGAAAGAGACGCCGTCAAGGCCGGGGATTGGCGGCGCGATTGGCGATGAGCCGGTTGCGATCACGAAAAACTTGGCCTGCACTTTGGCGTCGCCAGCCTCCACCGTGCGCGGTCCGGTGAAACGCGCATGGGCGCGCAACACCGTAACGCCGAGCCCTTCGAAACGTTCCTGGCTATCATGCGGTTCGATCTGCGCGATAACGTCCTGGACGTGCTCCATAACCGCGGTGAAGTCGACATGCGGGTCGGCGGCGACGCCGAATTTGCCGGCGTCGCGGGCGCCTTGCGCGGCGCTCGCCGCGGCGAGCAGCGCTTTTGACGGCACGCAGCCATAATTGAGGCAATCGCCGCCCATGGCGCCTTTTTCGATCAACACGACTTTCTTGCCGAGCTGGACCGCGCCGGCGGCGAACGACAAGCCGGCCGAGCCGGCGCCGATCACGCAGATATCTGTACGGATCGTTTTCATGAAGCGTCTTTCTTGTTCTCGGCGTCGCCGCCGGCGTTAACGCCAAGCGCCCGAGCGACGATGGGAATGAGGGCGAGGACCGACAAGGCGACGATCGGCGTCAGGATTTCCGGCTTAAGCAATAAGCCCGACAGATTGAGATCTTCGCCGGCCTCAAGCACCGCGCCGAGGCCGTTTCCGGCGCTGACATAAGCGAACGCCCCCGGAATGATGCCGATCAGCGTGGCCAAGAAAAACGCCCGGGTCGACACGTTGAAGAAGGCTGGCGCCACATTGACGATGAAGAATGGGAATATCGGCAATAGCCGCAAGAGCAGCAGATAGGAGAACGCGTTCTTGTTGAAGCCGTCCTCCATGCGATCGATGAACCCGCCGGCGCGGCTCTTCAGGGACTCGCCAAAGGCGGTGCGCGCGGCGGTGAAAACGATGGTGGCGCCGATGGTGGCGGCGACGACGACGACGCCGGTGCCGACCCAGATGCCGAACAGAAAGCCGCCGAGGATGGACATCAGGCTGGCGCCAGGCAGGGACAGGGCGGCGACGGCGATATAGCCGAGGGCGAAGAGCCCGAGGGCGAGCCAGAATCGCGTGGCGACGAAGCTCTCCAGCGTCTGATAGTTTTCCCGCAGGGTCTCGAGGCTGAGATAGCGGTGGGCGCCGGTGCCAATAATGATCGCCGCAGCTGCGACGATGACGGCGATCGGGGCGAAACGCGCAATGGCGTTTTTCGGCGCCGGTGCCGGCGCCGGCGCAGCGTCGTCGTCTCTTGTTGTGTCGCGTGGTTCGGACATCTGTCTCTCTCTCCTGCCCAGTGTCGCAACCCAGGCGATGGGCGCGGTATTGCGTGGCTCAGATTGGGCTGTGGCGGTCGTTCGCGCAACTGACCGCCTCGCTCCCCCGAGGTTGGCCGGGTGCTAGCACGAAATCGCGCTGACGCCGCTAAACTTTGTCGATCGACGCCTCACAATGCCGCGATATGCGGCGTCGGGGCGACAGCGGACCAGAAGCGGCGCGATTTTACCGAGAATGCGCCCGTGCGCCTTGACGGGTCTGGATTCACCAGGTAAACGGCGCGGCTCGCGACATGATTGTCGCCCCAGAATTAACGCACCCAGTTTGAGGCAGGTTTCGCGATGAAACGCACCTATCAGCCAAGCCGGCTCGTTCGCAAGCGGCGCCACGGCTTCCGCGCCCGCAAAGCCACCAAAGGCGGCCAAAAAGTATTGGCGCGCCGGCGCAATCGCGGCCGTAAGAAGCTGTCCGCTTAGACA
>CAYWWL010000422.1:0-332 GCA_964461925.1 uncultured Caulobacterales bacterium
CCCGTCGCGTGTTCCGAAAGCCAACAGACCCAGCCCGATCCGCCTGAGCAAATTCAACCGCCGCCGCCGGACGATCCAGACCCTGATCCCGATCCAGACCCTGATCCCGACCCTGACCCTGATCCCGATCCAGACCCTGATCCTGATCCTGATCCTGATCCTGGTACCGATCCGGATCCTGATCCAGACCCTGATCCAGACCCTGGCGATCCGAGCCTTGAATGGCGCCTAGGCGTCTATGAGAACGCCAGCCTCTTCAAAGACAAATGCGAGGTCGTGCGCGAAGGCGAGGACATCGAAGGCAATGCCTATACCGATGAAGAAGGCTCAAC
>CAYWWL010000422.1:348-2097 GCA_964461925.1 uncultured Caulobacterales bacterium
GACCCAAGAGACCTATTTGTGGAATCGCGAGGTCGAAGACCGAGACCCCAATGACTTCAGCGACCGCATCGCCTATTTCAACGTCTTGCGGACCACCGCAACGACGCCGTCCGGCAAGCAGAAAGATAAATTCCATTTTTCAGAGCCGACCGAGGATTATCTCCGTCGCCGCAACGCCGAAGCCGAACCTGGTTATGGCGCCCATTGGATCGGCATTCGGCTGACGCCGCCCCGGGACTTTCGCGTGAAGTACACGGAGCCTGATCCGGACGCGCCGGTGAATTTCGAAGCAGGCGGCGTCAAGAACCTCATTCGCGGCACGAGAATTCTGAAAGTCGACGGCGTCGACTTGGTCAATGCGAATAGTTCGGATGACATTGACACGCTCAATGCCGGCCTCTTCCCTGACGCAGCGGGCCAAATGTACGACTTCGAGGTGCAAGACCCAGGCGGCCCGGTTCGCGCGATCACCATGACCAGCATTGACGGAAATGAAGCGGCGGTGAACATCGCGACCACCATTCCCACCGACGCCGGCGATGTCGGCTATATCATGCTGACCACATTCAGCAGCGAACAAACCGAAGAAGCGCTGGCGGACGCTATCGCCCATCTTTCCGGCGAAAACATCACGGAACTTGTGCTTGACCTGCGCTATAATGGCGGCGGGTTTTTGGCCATCGCCGCGCAACTCGCCTATATGATCGCCGGCCCTGACCGCACCGAAGACAAGACATTCGAGAACCTGCGGTTCAATGACGACGCCGGCCAGTTCAATCCGGTCACCGGGGAGCTCAACGAACCGGTCCCATTTTTCGATGAATATATCTTCTCAACCGAGAAGGAAGGCGAAGCCCTGCCGCATCTGCCAGGCATTGAGACCGTATACGTCTTAACGACCGGCGACACTTGCAGCGCCAGCGAAGCGGTGATCAACGGCCTGCGCGGGATCGATTTCGATCTGGTGCTGATCGGCGACGGCACTTGCGGCAAGCCTTATGGCTTCTATCCCACCGACAATTGCGGCGAGACCTATTACACGATCCAGCTGGAAGGCGAAAATCATAAGGGCGAAGGCGGATACGCCGACGGCTTTATCGCTGAAAACGCCGCCGATACGCGGTACGGCGTGCGCGTGCCCGGCTGCGCGGTCAGCGACGATCTGGAGCGTCAATTGGGCGACCCTGACGAAGGGCTCCTGGCCGGAGCGCTGTTTCATCGCGCCAATGACGGCGCGTGCCCTGACGATCCGCTCATCGTCGAGAGTATTCAGATCAAGGCGCAATCGCTTGCGCCGCCGGGCTTGAGCCTCAAGGATCCCGACGTCGACGTCTTCGACGATCGCGACCTCGCCATGCCGAAGTAGCGGGACCGATGGCGTGGGCGATATCAAAATGCGCGATTGTCACGGCCATTCTTAGCGGCGTCGTCGCCTGCGCCAGCAGCGCCGCGCCCCGGACGTCTGGCCGCGTGGTCTCCCTCGACGCGACCGCCCTCGCCGCCATCGAAACCGTCATCCGCCGCGACCTCGGCCGCGACAACGTGCGCCTGAACGCAGCCGACCTTATCGGCGCCGACCGCATCGTCATCCCGCCGCCGCCCCTCGGCCCTCTGGAGGGCCGGTCCCTGGCCCGCCCGGTCGTCTACGAGATGCTGGCGTCGTGCGGGATCTGCCTGATCCGACGCCGGGGCGCTGACGTCGCGACCATGATCCACGGCGCCCGATGCATGCCCGACCTGCCGGGCGCA
>CAYWWL010000423.1:0-2091 GCA_964461925.1 uncultured Caulobacterales bacterium
ATCGATTTGCGTTTCAGGAAAATCTCGTCGCGGTAGCGGTCGACGTCGTCGGCGGCCGGCTTGGAAAGAGCTTCGAGCTTCGCTTTGGTGTCCGGGCAGCGGGTATGGCGGGCGAGCACTGCCACGTCCTTGCGGCTCGCCACGGCTTGGATCTCGCCGAAAATCTCCGCCAAGCGACGCACCGAGAACGTGCTGTCATTAGGGAACGGGGTGCGGCGACCGCCGGTGACGTGAACGCGGATAAAGGCGTCGTCCTTATAGCCGAAATGATTGAGCGCCCGGGCCACCATGTCGGGGCTGTTGGCCGGCGCCACGCACAAATGATCCCCCGGCTCGTAGGTAACGCCTTCGGGCAGTTCGACTTCGATATGCCGGGTCGAGCGATCCGAGGGATTGAGGCCTTCTCGGTTTTGCAATTCGCGATTTTCGATGATCCGCATCGGCACGGCGCCGGCTTGGTGCGCCACGGGGTGGGCGTTGATGCTTTCCGCCAGCTCCACTTCGTAGAGCGGTTCGGCGTCGTCCGCTTGGAGCAGATCGATCGACAGGTCGAGCGCGTCGGCGACGTTCGGGATCAAATCCTCGAACCAGGTCTGGAAATGGCTGTCCTGGTCTTCCCGTGCGTCGGCTTCGCCGCGGTCCTTGATCCGGGTCGCGCCGAGCGCCGCCATGCGGTCGTCGATCTCCCGCGGCACCGCTTGGTAGGTCGAGGCCCAGTCGCGATTGCCGCAACCGAAAACGGTGTATTTGACCCCGTCGAGGGCGCCCGGCGCGGCGCCGCGCAGCCAGTCAAGAAACTTCGCGGCGTTGTCCGGGGCGACGCCGTTATAGGACGCGCTGGCGATCACCACGGCGCCGTCCTTCGGCAGGCCTGTCGCGAAATCGTCAAGCGGCGCCAGGGTGGCGTCGAAACCATTGAGATCGGCGGCCAGCGCAATCTCCCGGGCGAAGCCTTCCGTGGCGCCGAGATTGGAGCCGAACAGGACGTGCAGTTTGGTCCCGTGGCTGGCGACCCGCGCAGTTTTCTTTTCTGTTTCTTCCTCAGCCGCGGCGGCGCCCGATCCCGCCGGGACCAAAGCGGACCGGGTGATGTCTTTGCGCATCCGGACTTTCATTTTGAAGCCGTCCGGCTTGATCGACATACTCTCTTTGATCTTCAGTTTGTAATTATACGGATCGAGCAGTTCGAAGCGCTGCAGCAGCATGGCGATGATCAAGATCGCTTCTTGCATGGCGAATTGCCGGCCGATGCAAGCGCGCTGGCCGTTGCCGAACGGCTTGTAGGCGTAAGCCGGCCGCGCCGCTTCGGCCTCGCGCGAGAAGTTGTCGGGATTGAACTCTTCGGCGTTCTCCCCCCAAACCGATTTGTCCCGATGCAGCATCAAGGACAAGACCGTGACGAAGGTGTTCTTTTTCAGCTTGAATTCGCCGCCGATAACTTCGTCTTCATAAGGATAGACCGAGAAGGCCGGCGCGGTCGGCCATAGCCGCAACGACTCCAAAAGGATGGCGCGAATATAGTCGAGTTTGTTGATCTGCGCGTAGGTCGGCGTCGCCGCGATGTCGCGACCGAGGATTTCGTCGACTTCCTTATAGGCTTTCTCGAGAACGTCCGGATTGTTCAGCAGGAAGTAGAGCGTGAAAGAGAGAAGGCCGGACGTGGTTTCGTGGCCGGCGATCAGGAACGTATTGATCTGATAACGGATGTTCTCGTCGGAGAGCGACTCGCCCGTCGCCTTGTCGACGCCAGCGAGCATATAGTTCAGCAGATCGTTCGCGGTCTCGCCCTGGCCGCCCTTGCGCCGCTCGCGGATGAGGTTGTCGACCAACTCGTTCATATAGGCGGCGTCTTCCTTCAATTGATCGAGCCGGCCTTTCAAAGCGACGTTTTCGAACGGCAGACCCCGCTGCAGCATGCTGGTTTCCAGGGTGCGGGTCAGGGCGTCGATGAATGGGTGGAAATCGTTCCGGTAGAAGGAATTGAAGCGATAGTTGAAGCCGCAAATGCCGATCGTGTCGAGGGCGACGCCGGTCATGTCGCGGACCACGTCGATATCGTCGTCCGGGTTCATCCGCTCCCATTTCAGCATC
>CAYWWL010000424.1:0-1804 GCA_964461925.1 uncultured Caulobacterales bacterium
AGAGCGCCGCCATGCTCGGCGCGCGATCGCGCCAGACCATCACCGCGTCGAAGGAGAAAGTCGAAAACGTCGTGAACGCGCCGAGTACGCCCATCACCACGAAGCCGCGCAAGACCGGTTCGTCGCCGCGCGCGGCGAACCATTGCACCGCTCCGCCCATGGCCAGCGAGCCGAGTACATTGACGATCAAAGTGCCAATGGGAAACCCTGCCCCAAACATCAACACCGAGGCGCGCACGGCCAGATAGCGACCGATTGCGCCGAGCGCGCCGCCGGCGCCGATCGCCAGCAGGAGTTTGGGGTCAATGTTCATCGAGTCGTCAACGCCGCCGGCCTATCGCCGACAGCGTCGTCCTTCCGCGCTGACGCACCAGCGTTTGACGTTGCCGTCGACGCCAATGTCCATGTCCCATTCCCGCGGCTGTTTCGCGAGCGCGCGCTCAAGCTGGGCGGTGTCGCGGATGGTCTCGCCGTTGATTTCAACGATGCGATAGGATTGGCGCAAGCCCTTGCGGCGGGCGAAGGTGCGTCCGCCGACTTCGGTGACGACGACGCCGGACAACATCGGATCAAGCCCGTTCTCCTGATTGAATTTCGGCGACATGTTCGCCACGCGCACGCCCGACAAAGGATGCGAGCCCTCAAGCAACCGCTCATCCGGCGCCGGCGCTTCCGGGGCCAGATCGAAACTGACTTGCGCTTGGCGCTCTTTGCCGCCGCGCACATAGGTCACCGGGGTCGTCGCGCCCGGCTCTTGAACGCCGACGCGATAGCGCAGGGTTTCAGAATCATAGATCGGCTCGCCGGCGATCTCGACGATGACGTCGCCGTCTTTGATGCCCGCTTTGTCGAGGGCGCCGTCTTTATAGAGTTCATTGACGATCGCGCCGGCGGGCCGGTCGAGGCCCACCGCTTGGGCCACGGCGGCGGTCACCGAACCGACCGCAGCGGAGACCCATGGCCGGCGCAAATCGCCGCCGTCAGTAGCCGTGGCGATCACCTGGCGCACCAGGCTCGAGGGCACCGCGAAGCCGACGCCATTAGAACCGCCAGAGCGCGAATAGATCGCCGTATTGACGCCGAGAAGACGGCCGTCCACGTCGACGAGCGCGCCGCCGGAGTTGCCCGGATTGATCGCCGCGTCCGTCTGTATAAAGAACTGGTAATTGTTCAGCGAATTGGCTTGTCGCCGTCCCGCAGTAACGCCGGTGCGCGCCAAGGCGGAGACGATGCCGCTGGTCACGGTTTGACCGACCCCGAACGGATTGCCGATGGCGAGGACGATATCGCCCACTTCAGCGGCGTCCGAATTGGCGAACTCCAAGAACGGAGTCGCCTCGCCGGCGTCGATCTTCAAGACCGCGAGATCCGTCTGCGGATCGGTAAGCAAAACCTCGGCGGTGAATTGCCGACGGTCGGCGAACACCACGGTGATCTCGGTCATGTTTTCAATAACATGGTTATTGGTGACGATGATCCCGTCCGGGCTGACGATCACGCCGGAGCCGAGCGAGCTTTGCTGGCGCGGCTGCACGCCAAAAAATCGATCGAAGAAAGGATCCCCGGTGGAGCGGTTCACTTCCCGCTTGGTGAAAATATTCACCACCGCCGGCGCCGCATTTTCGACGATCGGCGCGAAGGACATTTTCACGTCCTCCATGGATTCCGGCGCCGCGCGGCTCGCGCCGATAGTCGGACCGCTGTCCAAGTCCTCCGGGGCGGCGTCCACTGGCGCGGCGCAGGCCGCCGCAGCGAAGGCGGCGACAAGAATCAAAAGGCGAGGTTGATATTTCATGGCGATTTC
>CAYWWL010000424.1:1823-2071 GCA_964461925.1 uncultured Caulobacterales bacterium
CGTTGGGCAAAGGACCTTACGCTTATTTAGGCGCTCATTCGACCACCAAAACGCAAAAGCGCCGCCCCGAAGCCGGCGCGGCGCAATCTCATGTGGGGCTCGCCGGGCGCGCCGGCAAGCGCCTATTCGTCGTCGTCAGCCTCGATTTCAGCCGTCGGGCCGGAATCCTGGCCTTTTGCGCTTTCATCACGGTCGACGAACTCGATCACCGCCATTGGCCCATTGTCGCCATAGCGGAACCGCGGATT
>CAYWWL010000425.1:0-2025 GCA_964461925.1 uncultured Caulobacterales bacterium
GAGCCGACCTTGCTGCGGCCGAATTCGAACACGCTGAGACCCCGCTCGGCGGCCTCGATCATCGCCGCGTAATAGCCATAGTCCGCGCCGCGCACCGCCCGGGCTTCGGGGGTGACGCCGGCGTAATACGGCATGATCCGGTCACGGAACACAAACGAGCATAAAGAGAAGACCGGCGTCCCCTGATGGCTGACCAGGGAGAACACGACCGCGTCGCCGAACGTCTCGGCGAGTTTGCGGGCGAACCGGCGCGGATAGACCGGCGTGCCGAGACCGCGCAGGGAGATCGCGTAGAGATCATAAAACGCGTCGGCGTCGGCGTCGTGGCGCACGGTCAAATCGCCGGCCTCGGCGGCGGCGACGGCTTTGCGCAATTCCGCCCGGCGCTTACGCGGGGTCGCGGCGAGAATGCCGGCGGGATCCTCGGCGATCGGACCTTCGAAATGGACGTGGGCGCCGTCTTTGCGCGCCCAGCCGTCAAGCGTCGGCCCGCCGCGCACTTCCACATGGGCGACCTTGCGCGCCGCGCCTTCGCGTTCGGCCGCCGCGGCCAGGGCCGCAAGGCTCGCCGGGTCGTCGGCTAACGGACCGCCGCCCACGGTGAACGCCAACGACACCAAAGAGCGGCCGAAAAGACTGCTCTTCACGTCCACGAACGGGGCCACCCCGACCACTCGCCCTGACCGGCGCGCGATCAAATAAACCGGCCGATAGCCATAGACGTCGGCGAGGACCTCCGCCCAACGCCAATCATGGAAGAAGGTCGCCTCGGGCGAGGCGTCGACATAGCTGCGCCAGGCGGCCGCGTCGTCGGCGCCGGCGACGCTCACCGCGATGTCGAAATCGAAATGCGCCGTCACGCCACGCGCTCCCCGGCCCTATCGCCAGCGTGACGATCGGCGATTTGGCCGGCAGCCTGACCCGTCAGGGCCTGGTCAGCCAGGGCGTGATCAATCCGGGTCCAGTGAAAGTCCTGCAGGAGGCGCACGATTTTTCGCTCCATCGCATCGAGATTGAGATAGTGCCGCAGGCTGGATTTTAGCGACGCGCCCTTAATGCGGGGTTGCGCGGGATCGATCTCCCAAGGGTGAAAGTAGAAAATCGTCGGCCCGTCGAGGTCCGCCGCGGCGCGTTTCAACAGCGCTTTGAACGGCGCGTAAGGCGCGGCGCGGAACCAGCCGCCCCCGGCGACGGAAATCCGCTTGCCGAACACGTCCGCCGTGGCCACCGGCGCTTCGATCAATTCCGGCACCGGACGATGCGGCGTGCGCGGGGCGTCAGGGTCGCCATAATGGTCATGGGCGATGGGATGGCTGCTGGAGGAATAGCGATAGCCCGCTTCGGCCAGCGCTTCATGGGCCCAGGGGGTGCGCTGATCGATAGAGAAGCCGGCGGCGCGATAGCCAGTCACCGGCGCCGCGGTCAGATCCTCCAAGATCGCTTTGGTCTTGCGCACGTCTTCGAGAAATTCCTCACGGGTTTGATCGAAGACTTTGACATGGGCGTAGCCATGGCTCGCCACTTCATGGCCGCGGGCGTGGATGTCGCGAATGAGGTCCGGACACTTCTCCGCCACCCAGCCGAGGGTGAAGAAGGTCGCCGTGGCGCCGGCGGCGTCGAGCCGGTCGAGGATCCGCCGGGTCGAGCGGTCGCAGCGCATCTCGAAGCCGTCCCAGTCCGCCTGGTCGACGGCGTCGGCGAACGCCCAAACCTGGAAATAGTCCTCCACGTCGATCGACATGGCGAAGGCGGAGGATCCGGCGGCGGCGTCGGCGCGGGGCTGATCCGCCTCAATCGCGCGCATTTTTGATGTCCGCCAGCAAGGCTTCGGCTTCGGCGAGTTTTTTAGTCAACAGGTCCGCCGTCTTCGTCCGCTTGTCTTCGAGCGCTTGCAACCGTTGTTTTAGTTTCGCCGCGCTGACATGCGCCTCGCGCAGATCCTTCCGGGTGGCGACGATGGTCGTGGCGAGCGCCTTGCGCCAAGCCGGCGAATTGCGGTCCTCATTGCGGGCCGCTTCGGCGACG
>CAYWWL010000426.1:0-2023 GCA_964461925.1 uncultured Caulobacterales bacterium
GTGCAGATCGTCTTTCCGGAAAACGAAGTCGCGTTCGACGTCGGCCCGTTCAACGCCCGGCGCAAAGCTCACCGGGTGATCAAGGCGGCGACCCGGGAGGTCGCCGGCGGCGGTCTTCTGGAGATCGACTTGAATTGCAATTGCGGCGTCCGCGCCAGCTATAGCCGATCGGGCAAGCTGATCATCGACGTGGCCGAAGCCTATCCGCGCGAAACCACCGGCGCGCTCGTCCGCAGCGACGTCGAACGCACGGTTTCCGCCGTGGCCGACGCCGCGCCGACGGCCTTGATGACCGCGCCGAAATCCGCGCCGATCAAGAAGCCGGCCATGGAATCGGAGAACGGCGAGAGCGCGAGCCAGAAAATCGCCGCCACGGATTCCCTGGAGAAGGCGCGCTCGAAAATGATCGAGCTGCTGACCCAGGCGGCCGACGACGGCATTATCGAATTTAAGGAAGACGACGCATTGGCCTCGAAAGGCGCTGCGCCGGCGAAGGCCGCCTCCTTAGAGGAAGCGCCGAATGTCCCGGGAGCGACAAAAGCGACCTGCGTCGCCGACATCGCCTTGTTCCCGGTGAAGAAATCGGACCTGCGCGATCCGTTGGCGAAGATCAACGATCTGCAATCCGCCTTGGTCGGCGAATTTGACGCGGTCAATCGCGAAGCGGTGCGCGAGCTTTACTGGATCTATCTGTCGATCGGCTTTGGCGACGAAGCCTTGTCGGTGCTCGACGCGTTTCCATTGCCGCCGGCGGAGCAAGAGATCCTCGCCGATATAGGCCGCGTGGTCGCCGACCGCGATCTCTCGCCGACGGGGCATTTGCTCACCGCCGGTCATTGCGACGGCCGGCATCTGGCGCTGCATGCGCTCGCCCGGGCGAAATACGACCCCGTCGGCGCATCGGCCGTGATTAAAGAACATCTCGAAGACGTCGAGCGGTTCCCGGTGGAATTGGTCGCCGATTTCGCCACACGGTTCGGCCTCGCCGCCGTCGCCGCCGAGGATTGGTCCTTGGTCGGTCATTTCGTGCACACGGCGAACTTCGCCGGCGCCGACACCGCGCCGTTCCAGTATCTCTCGGCGCAGTTCGACCAGCATCGCGGCCGTAAAGAGAAAGCCAAAGAGGGGCTGACCGCGCTCGCCCAAGGCCAATCCGCATATCAAGACGATGCGCTGTTCGATCTCGCCGCGAAATACGCCAAGGAAGGCGTCGAACCCCATGACGGGTTCGCCGAAGACCTCGGCATGGTCGCGGCGATCTCCGACGAGACCGCGGTGAAATCGAAAGCCACGGCGCTCGCCGCGGCGGCGTTGATGAATCGCGGCGAATTCGACACCGCGTTCCGGCAGATCATCCGCACCTATCGTGAATCCCCTGGCGCGCGCCGCGGCCTTGGCCTTGCGGCCCGCAGTCTTCTGGTCGAGGCGATGGAGAAGGGCGACGACGGCGCCCAGCTCGCCGCCCTTGACGCATATATCGATTATCGCCGCTTGATCCTCGGCGCCGTCGCCGGCGACGATCCGGCGGCGCTGCACTTAGCGGCGGCGGAGACGGCGCTGCGTTTCGGCTTGCCTGACGCGGCCGATTACGCGCTTGGCATCGCCGCCAGCTTGCCTGACGATTCCGAACAGACGATCCGCCAGCGGATTTCCTCGCTGAAGACGGTCACTGACCAGCCCTTGCTCGGGGTCGCCGACGGCGGCGCGGCGTGGCGGGCGCGGATCGCCGATCTGCAAGGCCAAGTGGCCGACGAGGCGGACATGGCGGCGGCGAAGCAATTGATCGCCTCGGCCTATCTCGCCGGCGCTGAAGCGCCGAGCGCCGCCATCGCCGCTCTCGGCGCGGACGGCGACGCGTACGCCAGCCTGTTCGACGCCCAATCCCCCGCGGCCATTGACGCCGCCGCGGCCCGGGCGCTCGCCGACAAAGCTCAATTGGAGCTCAGCATCATGAAGGAGGCGGTCAATGGCAGATAATATGATGTCCGCGGCCCTGTCTCGGCAGGCCGGTCTGATGAAAGAC
>CAYWWL010000427.1:0-2020 GCA_964461925.1 uncultured Caulobacterales bacterium
CCGAGGCGCCGAAGCCGCGCACGTCGGGCGCCAGCACGTGATAACCCGCCTCGACCAACGGCCCGATTTGGTTTTTCCATGAATAGGCGAGCTCCGGCCAACCATGGACGAGAACGACGGTTGGGCGGCCAGGACCGGCGCCGGCTTCGTGCACCGACAGCGACACCTCGCCGACGGACACTTTTTTCGGGGTAGGGAAATTTTCCATGCCGAACTGTGGCCGACGGCCACGTCAGGCGCAAGATCTTGGCGCATGACGCGGCGCCGCCTCCGCCTGGGCGACTGCGAAAGGCGATAGCGCTGCGCCGCGGCATTCGTTACATCGTCACTATGATCAACCCGTCCGAACCATCGCCTGACATGTCAGAGTTTCAGCCGGCGCCGCCAGGCTGGGCCTTGGCCTATCATCCAAAGACCTTCACCGCCACGTCGGGACCGTATTATTTTCGCCAAGGGGACGCGCCTGGCGTCGGTTTCTTCGCGGAGGAACGCCACGGCAATCTCGCCGGCGTCACCCATGGCGGCGCGCTGTTGACCCTGGCGGACATGGCCTTGTGGGATATCTGCCGGCGTACGGTGGGATTGTTCCATGGCGTCACCGTGACCTTGAACGCGGAGTTCCTCGGTCCGGGGCAGGTCGGCGATTTTATCGAAGCCACCGGCGAGCCAACGCGGATCGGCGGCAAGCTGATGTTCTCGCGCGGCCTGATCAGCGCCGGCGATCGCCCGATCATGAGTTTTTCCGGGACCCTGAAACGGGTTAACGCGACGCCCGGCGATTCTTCTGAACCGCGTCAACGCTGATCAGCGCCAGGCCGCTCCAGATCAAGCCGAAACAGATCCCATGGGCGAGGGAGAACGGCTCGCCGTAATAGATCCCTAAGGCGAACTGCAGCGACGGACCGATATATTGCAAGAACCCGATGGTCGACAGGCGCAAGCGCCGAGCGGCGATGGCGAAGAAGGTCAGCGGCAACACCGTCACCGGGCCGGCGAGGACAAGCAGGACCGTCAAGCCGGCGCCGCCCGCGCCGAACGACAGGCCCGGCCCGGCGGCGAGCCAGGCGAGCGCCAGGACCGCGATCGGCGATAAAACGGCGGTCTCGATGAACAGGCTCGGCATGGCGCCGACGGCGACCTGTTTCTTGATATAGCCATAGAGCGTGAAACTGATCGCCAGGACGAACGACACCCAGGGAAACACCCCAGCGCCGAACGTCAGCACCGTGACCCCGACCGCGGCGAGGCCGAACGCCGCCCATTGCAGCCGGTTGAGCTTCTCTTTGAGGACGACGACGCCGATGGCGACGAACATGAGCGGGTTGATGTAATAGCCGAGGCTGGCCTCCAGGATCCGTTCATTGCCCACGGCCCAAATATAGATCAGCCAGTTGAGGGCGATGATGCAAGCCGCGGCGGTCAGCCATTTCATCGCCTTGGCATCGGCGAAGGCGGCGGCGACGTCGCGCCATTGCTTGCGCAGGGTCAAGACCGCGGCCCCGAACGGCACCGACCAAATGATCCGTTGACCGAGGACCTCCAAGGGATTGGCGGCGTCGACCGCGCGCAGATAGATCGGCAGCAACCCCCACATGAAATACGCGGCGACGCCGCAGGCGAGCCCTAGCTCGACGTCGCGGCGCGCCTCGTCCTTCATTCCGGGGCTCGCAGATGGCCGCGATTCAGCAGCGATTCAGCGATTTGCACGGCGTTCAGCGCGGCGCCCTTGCGCAGATTGTCGGACACGCACCAGAAGGCGAGGCCATTGTCCACGGTCGGGTCGTTGCGCACCCGGGAGATGAAGGTGGCGAACTCGCCGACGCATTCGATCGGCGTGACATAGCCGCCGTCTTCGTGCTTATCGACCACCATCAGGCCGGGCGCTGCGCGCAAGATATCGCGCGCTTCGTCGGCTTCGAGCGGGCGGTCAAGCTCGATATTGACCGCCTCGGCGTGGCCGACGAAGGTTGGTACACGGACGCAATTGGCGACGAGTTTGATCTTCGGGTCGAGAATCTTC
>CAYWWL010000428.1:0-2015 GCA_964461925.1 uncultured Caulobacterales bacterium
CCCCTAAACGCTTGCTGCATATTCGTGGTCGGCTGGCCGACGCCTGGCGTCTCCCAGAACGCCCACGCCTGCCGTGTCAGCGCGCCAATGATCCAGCTATCGATATTGCCGCCGCGGTTTCCACGCACGTCGATAATGATGCCTTCTTTGTCGAAGTGCTCATAAAAATCGCGCGCGAAAGACGCGATGTCCGATCCCCCCATCGCTTCAAGATGCAAGTATCCGATCCGATCATTCGATTTATCACGAACGTATTGTCGGTTAGCTTCGACCCAATGCCGGTAGCGCAGACGCCTTTGCGCGAATGCTCCGACCGGCACCACGATTTCGCTTGTTCTGGCCAAGAGCCCGCGCTTTAGATCGACCCTGACCTGCTCCCCGCTTTGATGCGTTAGCTCTTTGTACAAATCTGATTCGGAACGGATAGTCGCGCCATTGACGCGAACGATGACGTCTCCTTCCCGAACGTCGACGCCTGGACGCACGAGCGGCCCGAGGCGTTCCGGCAGAGCCTTTTCGCCGCGATAGAGTTTGACGATCTTGAGGCCGTCTCTCACAGACTCATACTCCGCGCCAAGAAACCCGGCTTCGCCGCCTTCAAAATCCTGGCGCAGATCGCCAGGCCGTATCTGGCTATGCAAGATCCCCAATTCAGAGACCATTTGCGCCAAGAGATCATTCAATTCCGTGCGGTCGCCAATCCGATCCACGAGCGGCGCGTACTTCTCGCGAACTTCATCCCAGTCAACGCCGCGAAGGTTTGGGTCATAAGCGAATTCCCGGTGCAGTCGCCATGCGTCGAGGAATATTTGCCGCCACTCCGATCTTGGCTCGATCGGCAATCGCCAATCGTCGATGCGCAACACAAACGGCTTCACGTTCTGCGGCGGCGTCGGCCTGACCGGAAAAATCGCCGCAGTGATTTCGTCATCGTCGTCCGTCAAAACGAACAAGTTTTGTTGGTCCGAGGAGACCGAATAGGATCGAACGTCGTCGACGAAGCGCTTAATTTTCGGCGCTTCAGAATCAATCTCAATACTAATTAGCGTGCGTTGCCGATTATCGCTGTCGATCACGAAGAGAAATGGATCAGTCGCTTGAAGCGAGGAATAATTGCCCGGCGGCGCCGGCACCCGCCACAGTCGACCGTCGAGATCCTCCATCGACACCGCGCCCAAAGACCCGCCAACGCCGCAGCGGGCTAGCTGGGTATCGACCAATTCGCGGGCGCGGGCGGCGAGTTCAGTCACGCCGCTATCTTTAGCGTCGCCGTCCGTCGCGTCAGCTTCGTCCCGCGGATCTTCCGCGCTCACTAACAATTCGTCATCGGGCGCAAAAGGAAACCATATGTCAGGATCGAGCTGGAGCGCATAGATAACGCTTCGCCGATCGAATGCAGGCCCCATATTTCTATCGCCCCACGGGGCCGATGGATTGGGCGCAAAGTTCCGGTCCGACAAAAAATACAGCCACGCGTCGTCGTATGAGAATGACGGAGAATAGGCGTCATACTTAGCGCTTGTGACGATGGCGCTTTCGCCCGTCGCCAGGTCGCGCAAGGCAATGCGTCTCGTACCGCGCACGTCAAGAGCCGAATACGCGACATAGCGGCTGTCGCTTGACCACGAAAAACGCGAATATGGGCGATCGTCTTGACCTTCATTGGTCTCTAGCAACACCCGTTTTCCAGACCGAATGTTGAGCGACCAAAGCCGCTTCTTTTTGTCGGTGATGAGAATGAGCTTGCCGTCCGGCGATAGGTCGATGTTCCAAATATGGGCGTCGGAGTCGCTTGTAAGCGCTTCCGGCTCGCCTTCGTCGCCGATAGGAAAGCGCCACACTTCACCATACCGACCTTGGTCGACGATCGCGTATACCCACTCGCCGTCGACGCCAACGATCGCGTCTCGCGCCCGGGCGGTCGCGGGGAGATCCACTTCAATGCGCCGGCGTTTGCCTTGGAAGGCCACTAGAATAGAGCCCCGAGCGGTTAAAGCGGCGGAGTCGGCGTTTCC
>CAYWWL010000429.1:0-2009 GCA_964461925.1 uncultured Caulobacterales bacterium
GCCGTTCTTCTCGCCGTCGCACGCGGCGAGCGCGCTCATCATCAATGTGGGGACGATCAATTGCAGTTTTTTCATTACGCCGCCGCCTCCTTTACGCCGAGACCGTTGAACAATATTTGTTCGTGTTGAGACAAAAGCCCCTCGATATCGAGCGGCGCGTCGCCGTCTTGATCGAACGCCAAGCGCCAAACGACCGACAAAATCACCGGCGCGATCACCAACCGCGCGACCATGCCGGGCTCGCAGTCGGCGATCTCGCCAGCGTCCCGGCTGCGGACGACGAGGTCGGTCAAGGCGGCCAGCCCCCGATCGACGACCTGACGACGATACATGGTCGCCAATTCGGGAAACTGGCCCGCCTCGCCGATCAAGATTTTGATGATTTTCGGCACGCGGCTCTCGCGCACCAAGATCGGCGCAACGCCAAATGCGCCGCGGACGCCAGCGCGCAATGACGACGCATTGGCCGCCACGGCGAGAAGCGCCTCGACATTGGGCAAAGCGTAAGTCTCCACCAGGGACGTGAATAGCGCTTCCTTCGACGAGAAATAAAGATAGATCGCGCCTTTCGACAAGCCGGCGCGGTTAGCGATGTCGTCCATGCGCGTGGCGCGGAAACCGTTGTCAAAAAAGGCGTCGAGCGCGGCTTCTTGGAGGAGCCGCCGCCGCTCGTCTTTGGCTGCGTCAGTGCGCGCCCGCATAAACCCTCATATAAATAACTGACTGGTCAGTTATTTATATGAGGGACGCCGATCGGTCAAGCCGCACGTGGCTATTCAGACGGTAAGCCATTGACCATTAGGCGAAATATCGCGCCTGTCGGTTGGCCTTGCTTGCTGCAGCCAGCTGCGCTGGTATGACAATCAAGCGCCCGCAAGGAATCAGTTCGCCTATGCCTCCCCCGTTCGACAATCCCGCCAGCAAGACAGGCGACGGCCTCGTCGACCCATTCAATCGGCGGATTACCTATCTGCGCGTATCAGTGACTGATCGCTGCGACCTGCGGTGCGTCTATTGCATGCCGGAGCGGATGACATTCCTGCCGCGCAAAGACGTGTTGAGCTTTGAAGAGCTCGAACGCTTGATCGGCGCTTTCGTCAAACGCGGGGTGCGCAAGGTCCGCCTCACTGGCGGCGAGCCGTTGGTTCGTCGCGACATCCTCACCTTGATCCGGCATCTCGGCGCGCAGGTGGGCGATGCGCTCGACGAGCTGACCCTCACCACAAATGGCGTCTTGCTCAGCCGGTATGCGGACGACCTCGTCAAGGCTGGGGTGAAACGGATCAATGTCTCCCTCGATACGCTCGACGCGGAGACCTTCGAGCGGATCACCCGACGCCCGCAGCTGCCCGCCGTTTTGGATGGGATCGCCGCCGCCCAGGCCGCCGGCCTCAAGGTCAAGATCAACACCGTCGCCATGCGCCACGACAACGCCGCGGATATTCCCGACATGGTCGCCTGGGCTCACGAACGCGGCCTCGACATGTCCTTGATCGAAGTCATGCCTATGGGCGAGATCGACGAAGATCGGCTCGACCAATATATTCCGCTAACGGAGATAAAAGACGCCTTGGCGGCGCGCTGGACGCTGACGCCGGACGCCCACCGCACCGGCGGCCCGTCACGCTATGTCCGCGTCGCCGAAACAGGCGGCCGCCTCGGCTTCATCTCGCCCCTGACCAACAACTTCTGCGACGGCTGCAACCGCGTGCGCCTCACCTGCACGGGTAAATTATACATGTGCCTGGGACAAAACGACGAGATGGACTTCCGCAGCCTCATGCGCGCAGGCGCCAGCGACGCGGACCTCGACGCGGCGATCCTGACGGCGATCGGCCAAAAACCGAAAGGCCATGATTTCTTGATCGAGAAACGCGGCGCATCGCCTGCGGTGCCGATCTGATCGAGGGAGCCCGCTTCTGCGCGCAGTGTGGGACGGCTGCCGTGTCCGCCTGCAGCAGCTGCGGCACCGACCTCCCGCCCGGGGCCAAGTTCTGCCCGTCGTGCGG
>CAYWWL010000430.1:0-1993 GCA_964461925.1 uncultured Caulobacterales bacterium
GTATACGCATTACTCGCGTTCGAGAACCATGACGCTTGGCTCGCCCGCATAGCGATAGGTCGACGACAACGAAATTTGCGGCGCAAACGCGCTTTTGGCGATGGCGATATTCTTGCGCGACGCGACCTCTTGCGCCTTCGCGGCGATGACGGTCGGCGCATACTGCCGGGCCAGCGCTTGGGCGTCGAGGATCGAAGCTGGGGTTTCAGGCATGGCCGGCGACTTATCAAGGGTGCCAGGCGCTTCGCCGGTCAATTGCGCGAATCGGGCGCGGCTGATCGCCAGCTGGGCCTGAGCAGAGGTCAATTGCGCCCGGGCGCCGGCGAGACGCGCATCCGCCTGGGCGACGTCCGTGCGGGTGACTTCGCCGACTTCGAAACGCAGATCCGCCTGTTCTTTTTGTCGGGCGAGAACTTTCACGTTGTTGAGATTGGCCGCGTACACTTCCGCGTCGCGCACCACGTCGAAATAGGCCGACGCGGTTTGCGCCAAGATATCTTGCTCGACGGCGGCCAATTCCGCGCCGCCGGCGCGGATCCGCGCCGCGGCTTGCTTAATTGTGTTGACGTTGCGCAGCCCGTTGAACAAGACCAGCTCGCCGTTCACCTGCCCGGACAGCGTGGTGATGTTGAATTCATTGTCGACGACGCCGACGCCGCCGAAAACCGCGGCGTTGATCGATTGGCTGCCGTCCGTCTTCTGGTAAGCGCCGCCAGCGGTGATCTGCGGCAAGGCCTGGGCCCAAGCCTGGGCTTTTTGTTCGCTCACCGCGCGCTGGCTGGCGCGCTGGGCTTGCAGGGTCGGATTGGTCACATAGGTTTTTTGCAAGACGTCGCTAAGGCTTTGCTGCGCTATTGCCGGCGCGGCGCTGCAAACCGTGGCCAGCGCCGACAGCGCCGTCGCGAAACGGACCCGCGTAGATTTCGAATGCTTCATCAGACCGCTCGCTATCGATTTTCGCCTGCGCCCTTGGAAACCGCCGTCTTGGCGTTCTGATTCCCTGGGACCGCAAGCATATGGGTATTCTCCGGCAGAACGGAATGCGCGCAACGCATTAAATTCGAGGGCGACGCGCCGCTCTCGACATCTCTATACGCCTGAACGCGCTGACGGATTAAAAGGTGAAGGATTTCGTCGCTTCGAAGCCCGGCAGAACCGCGCGTGCCGTCGCATCGAACTGCGGCTTCACGGTGAAGGTGTTTTTCGAGCGCACCACCAAGACGCCGCGGCAAACGCCGTCCTGCATCAAGAAGGTCGCGAGCCGACCGCCGTCTTTCAATTGCGCCAGCAACGCCTGGGGCACGTCCTCGACCGCCGCTGCGATCACGATGAGATCGAACGGCCCCTGCCCTTTGGCGCCTGCGGCGAGGTCAGCCTCGACCACGGCGGCGTTGTCGATTTCATGGGACGACCAGATTTCCTGCGCCTTCGCGGCGAGGGCTTCGTCGGATTCGACGGCGACGACCATTTCGCACAGGCGCGCGAGCACGGCGGTGGAGTAACCGCCGCCGCAACCAATATCGAGAGCGAGATCCTTCCGAGTCGGCGTGGCGGCCTCGAGCAATTTGGCGAAATCGCGCGCCGTCACTAGGCAGCGGCCATCGCCGTAGGAGAGCTCGCGCTCGACATAGGCTTGTTGGCGGATGCTCGACGGCAGAAACTGTTCACGCTGGACCGTCGAAAGGGCGTTAATAATCGCGAGGTCGGTGACGTCATTTGGCCGAACCTGGGAGTCGACCATGTGCCGACGTGCTGCATCAAAATCCATCTGGCAATTCCACGGGGTTGCGAATTTCCGCACCAAAGCGGCGAAATATTTTCTAGTGCGGGGATAGCTAAGGTTCGAAATAAGCGCAACGGCGCAATTCTCTTTTGACCACGGAGATCGCCTGGGCTATGACCGCCCCTCCTCCGATAACGGCCACGTGGCGGAGTGGTGACGCAGCGGCCTGCAAAGCCGTGTACGCCGGTTCGATTCCGGCCGTGGCCTCCA
>CAYWWL010000431.1:0-1983 GCA_964461925.1 uncultured Caulobacterales bacterium
AGCGGCGCCCGGGAAATCTCCCGCAACAAGGTCGTCTGGCGCACCGGCTTGATCAAATAGCCGTCAAAGCCGAGATCCTTCAATTGTCCGATCACGTCGCGCGCGTTCGGCGACAACAGCACGAACGACCGGTCGGCGCAGCGCTGCAGGTCGGCGCCGCAATGCTCCGCCAGATCATGGTCGCAGAGCAAGATCGCCGCCCTGTCATTGGCGAAGTCGCGCCGCAGCTTCGCTAAATCATCGGTAAACAGATAATATGGCGCTTCGATCGAATCGAAATGCTTGGTCATGACCGAGCGCAAGGTCGCCGAGCGCGTGGCGAGAATGATTTTCGACGCTGGGAAGGTGGCGTGCGCCGGCGCCGGCGCGGCGATCGCGGCTTGCATGGCGAAACTGAACGTGCTGCCGACGCCGACCGTGCTGTCGACGAAAATCTCGCCGTTCATGGCGTTGGCCAAACGCCGCGAGATCGCCAGGCCGAGGCCGGCGCCTTCGTGCCGCGCCGCGCCTTCGAGCTGTTCGAATTCGGCGAAGATCCGCTGTTGTTCGTCGGCGGAGACGCCGACGCCGGTGTCGGTGACATTAAATTCGACGCGTACCCCGCGATCGACGGTCTTGGCGCTCGTCACGTGGATCTCGACGCCGCCCTCATTGGTGAACTTGACCGCATTGCTGGCGAGATTGACGAGGATCTGCCGCACCCGGGCTTCGTCGCCGACGATCCGTTGCGGCGTCGATGGATCGACGAAGCTGGCGATGTCGATGTCTTTTTCCTGGGCTCGGGGCGCTAGGAGCTCGGTCACGCTTTGCGCCAAGTGATAGGGGTCGAACGGGGCGTTCTCCAGGTCGAGGCGTCCGGCGCGGAGTTTCGAATAGTCGAGAATGTCGTTGATCAGGGTCAGGAGCGCGCCGCCTGAATCTCTGATCGCTTCGGCGTAGCTGCGCTGGTGCGCGGTCATCTCGGTGTCGAGCAGAAGATTGGTCATGCCGAGCACGCCATTTAGCGGCGTGCGCATCTCGTGGCTCATGGTGGCGAGAAAATGCGATTCTGAATCGTCCCGGGGCGGCGCGATCAAGCGGCCGCGGCGCCGGCGATCCGGCGACAGACGCCCGGCGTAAAGCCGCTCGCCATTGTCGAACACCGTCAGCTCCCAATCGATGACGAAGTGCTCGTCGGCGTTGCGCGCGGCGGTGCGAAACTGGGTCGCTTGGTTGGCGTCCGGCAGACTGTCGCTCGGGCTGAAGGCGCGTCCGGCCCAATCGCTCGGCGCGGCGCCGAATAGATGGGCGAAGCTTTGGCTGACGAACCGAATGACGTCGTCGGCGTCGCACAATACGACGAGTTCGCGCTGGGCGCCGGATGAAGAATGTGTCGAAACGTCATTAACCATTGAGCAAGATCGCCTTCCTTAGAGCGCTCCAGCTTGGCCTAGCGGATTGAAAAAATGGTTAGAGAAAATGGTTAGAATGTCTGGTTAATCGGGCCTTAGCGGCCAGGCGCCGGCGCGGTTATGCCTGGCGCTGTCGCTGGGGCCGCGGCGGAATCGCTATGACTGACGGGATCACTGAGACTGGCGGGGCCGGATAAGGCGGCGGGACCAGCCCGGTAGCTAATCGCTTCGGCGATATGAGCGCGGCGTACATGGTCGACGCCGTCAAGGTCCGCCAATGTCCGCGCCAGGCGCAAGATCCGCGCATAGGCCCGCGCGGAAAACCCGATCCGATCGGCCGCCCGGGTCAGCAAAGCGCGGCCGTCGGGGTCCGGCGCGGCGACCGTATCGAGCGCGCCGTCCGGCAGATTCGCGTTTAGCCAGGGCGCGCCGAGCAATGCTTCGGACCGCGCCATTTGCATCGCCCGCGCCGCCGCCACCCGCGCCGCCGCCGTGGCGCTGTCCTCGCCCTTGGCCGGGGCCGCCAGATCCGACGGCGTCACCGGCTGCAAGTCGATGGCGATGTCGATGCGGTCGAGCAAGGGGCCGGACA
>CAYWWL010000432.1:0-1978 GCA_964461925.1 uncultured Caulobacterales bacterium
ACCGACGGCGCCGAGCAAGGCCTTGCGCCGACGTCACCGGCGTCGCCATCCGCGTCGTCTACCGCCTCGCTGGTTTAGGACGCGTCGCTGCGGGTCTTGGCCGCGTCGCCGTGCGCGTGATCGAGCGCCCCGCGCCATTTCGCCAGCATGGCGTTGAGCGCGTCCGGCTTCACCGGCTTGGCGAGATAGTCGTTCATGCCGGCGGCGAGGCAGCGCTCCTTGTCTTCGACGAGGGCGTGGGCCGTGACGCCGATGATTGGCGCGCGCCAGCCGCCGTGATTTTCCCGTTCGCGGATTTTGATCGTCGCGCCGATGCCGTCGAGTTCAGGCATCGACATGTCCATCAGGACGATGTCGGGCTTTTCGATTTCGATCAGATCAACCGCTTCAAGACCGTTATTTGCGATCGAAACGCTGCAGCCGAACTTTTCTAGCATGGACTTGATGACCAGCTGATTGACCACATTATCCTCGGCCACGAGAACCTGAAGCGCCGCGAGCGCCGCGCCGTCATCGCTGATTGGGTTGTCGGCCAGACTATCGGTCGACGGATCGTCCGGCAGGCTGGATGGCGCGTCAATCGATGCGACGACGGACGCCGGTCCTGCGTCGCGGGCGGGCCGCGTGGAGCAGGCGTCGAGCACATTATGCACGGCGCTCAGGAGTTTTTCGTTCGACGTCGGCTTGATCAAGCAAATGTCGAACAGATCGGCGATCTCCCCGGCCAAATGCTCCGGCACGCCGCTCGAAGAGAGGAGGATGAGCGGCATGTCGGCGTGGGTCGGCGAGTTTCTGATCCGCCGCGCTAATTCTATGCCGTCAATGTCCGGCATTTGATGATCGAGAATGGCGAGGCTGAATTTGCCGCCGTCGCGGGCGGCTTGGCCGAGGGCGTCCATGGCCGCGGCGGCGCTCTCGCAGGCGACGCATGGCAGGGACCAGCCGGCGGCCTGTTCTTGCAAGATATCGCGATTGACCGCGTTGTCGTCGACGATCAACGCCTTGGCGTCGGCCAACAATGCGACGGACGTCGCCTCGTCCGGACGATCGGCGAGGTCAGGCGGCAGGACGATCGACGCAGTGAACGTCGACCCCGCGTCGATCTCGCTGGCGACCGAAATCTCCCCGTCCATGGCTTCGACGATGCGTTTCGTGATCGCCAAGCCGAGGCCGGTGCCGTCATGACGTCTGGCGGCGGTGCCGTCCACTTGTTCGAACTCGGAGAATATGCCCTCTAATTTTTCCGGCGGAATGCCGCAGCCAGTGTCGGTGACCGCGATCGAAATGCGATCGCCGGCGCCGTCCACCGAGACCAGAACATGGCCGTGATCGGTGAACTTCACCGCATTGCCGACGAGATTGGTGACGATTTGACGAATCCGGCTGATATCGCCGAGGAAATGGGTCGGCAGCTCCGGCGCGTATCTGACGATCAGCTCAAGGCCTTTTTCCTGCACCCGCAAATTCAACAAGGCGACGACGTCGCCGATGGCTTGCTGCAGGTCGAAGGATTGCCGCGCCAGGGAGATCTTGCCTGCTTCGAGCTTCGAAAAGTCGAGAATGTCATTGATGATCGTCAAGAGGCTGTCGCCTGAATTGACGATGACGCGGACCATTTCCTTCTGCCGCTCGTCGAGCGGCGAGTCGAGCAAGAGGGAGGCCATGCCGATGACGCCGTTCATCGGCGTGCGAATTTCGTGGCTCATATTGGCCAGGAACTCAGACTTCGCTTTCGCGGCGAGAACGGCTTTTTCTTTGGCTTCGAGCAGCTCCTCGGATAGCCATTCCAATTCCTGTTCGCGCTGTTTCGCCTCGGTTTGATCGGTATAAGAAATCACGAAGCCGCCATTGGGCCGGCGGCTGACTTCTTCGAGAATAGTCTTGCCGTCCGCCTCGGTGCGCACGTTCGTCGATTTCCCGTTCAAGGTCGTGTCGATGGTGACTTTCTCGAAATATTCCTCCACCGACTGAAAATTAT
>CAYWWL010000433.1:0-1953 GCA_964461925.1 uncultured Caulobacterales bacterium
TGTGGCGTCGACCCAAACAGGGTTCGGCAAGATCCTAGACTTGATCGCCACCTCCAAGACCGTCCTGTCGGATCGTATCCTAACAACGTCCCCAGACGTGACGGTGTCCACCAATCTCGGCGCATGGGTGAACAGGCGCGGCCTTTTTGGTCGACGGGAAATCGCGGATACCTTTCGTGAACAGAGAATTCCATCGGCGCAAAAGTGGAAATATTCGCCGGACGGCCAGCATATCGAGCTGGGGATCGCGGAGATGAATTTGTTCCTCGCGCTCGGCGCCGCCGGGCTTTCCCATGCGCTGTTTGGCGAGCGACTTATTCCCATCGGAACCGTGTACGACCCTTTCGTGGCGCGTGGCCTCGATGCGCTCAATTATGCGTGTTATCAAGATGCCCGCTTCATCATTGCAGGGACGCCGTCAGGCGTGACCTTGGCGCCGGAAGGCGGCGCTCATCAGTCGATCGGCGCTCAACTGATCGGCATGAGCCAAGATGGTTTAGTCAGTTTCGA
This sequence comes from uncultured Caulobacterales bacterium, assembly GCA_964461925.1. Classification (GTDB taxonomy): domain Bacteria; phylum Pseudomonadota; class Alphaproteobacteria; order Caulobacterales; family Parvularculaceae; genus MED-G105. The sequence continues at coordinate 511 of CAYWWL010000433.1, forward strand.
GCCCGCTTATCTCGACGAGTTGTCGATCATTATGGATTGGGCGTTCGATTACTTGCAGCGCGACGGCGAGCATGATCCTGACGAGCGCACATGGCTTCGCGACGAAACCGGCGGATCCGTCTATTTGCGGCTGACGACGCGTCCAATCGAGCAGGTTGGCGTCCGTGCGCGTGACGACGAGGATTTTCGACAAGGCGTCATTGACGGGGGCTATTGGCTGAGAGAGCCTGGACCGAATGCCGAGTTGGTCATCGCCTATCAGGGCTGCGTCGCGCCAGAAGCGATTGAAGCCGCGGGACGCATTGGCAACGATCGCCGGGATATTGGCGTTCTCGCCGTCACCAGCGCGGACAGACTAAATTCAGGCTGGACCGCGGCGCGACGCGCCCGCGCCCGCGGTCATGCCGACGCCATGAGCCAGATCGAGCGATTGATGGCCAAAGTTCCGCGCAACGCCACACTGGTTACGGTGACCGACGGCCATCCTGCGACCCTTGCATGGATTGGCGGCGTTATGGGGCACATCGTAACGCCCCTTGGCGTTGAGCATTTTGGCCAAACGGGAACCATCGCCGACTTGTATCGTCACTTCATGATCGATGCGGACGCGATCGTCGCTGCGGCGGATCAATTGTCACACGGGCGAAAAATCAGATTACTGAAATAGCGACATATGGCATGTCGACCGGCGAGCCGCTCGCCTTTGCGCACGCCAATCGACCTAGACTCTCCTAGGCGCTACGAGCGAGCTCAGCCCGTGAGCCTCGTCGCAAGGTTGCTTCGATCTCGGCATAAAGGTCCGCTTCGATGACCGGCTTGGCGAGATACCCGTCTGCGCCCATCGAAAGATAGCGTTCGCGATCGCCTTCCATTGCGTCCGCTGTGAGCGCAATGATGGGCATTGAAGACCAAGGGGCGGTTGAACTGCGAATCTCCGCGATCGTGGTTGGGCCGTCCATCACCGGCATATGCATATCGAGCAGAATAAGGTCGAAGTGCGTGGACGCTGACGTTAGTAGAGCCAACGCTTCCTCCCCGTGTTCCGCCTCCACGATCGAATCGACGCGGCGAGACAAGAACGACTTGACCACCATTCGATTGACTTGGTTGTCGTCGACCAGAAGAATTTTCCGACCATGCAGGGCGCTTGCATGGAGCGGCGCTTCGCTCGCTGGTTCGGCGCGGTTCTCCGGCAGGGGCGAGGCGGGTGCCGCCACCGCGTCCGCTCGAATGCTCAACGTGAAAATGGACCCTTCACCGCGACGGCTCGACGCCGTCACGTCGCCGCCCATCGCTCTGGCGAGTTGGCGCGTAATGGCGAGGCCGAGACCGGTGCCGCCGAACTGGCGCGTGGAAGAGTCGTCGCCTTGCTGAAACGCCGTGAATAGCTTCGACAATTGCTGGTCGTCGATGCCAATGCCGCTGTCTTGAACGCGCATACGC
>CAYWWL010000434.1:0-1939 GCA_964461925.1 uncultured Caulobacterales bacterium
AAGGTGCTGGAGATCACCGCCCCCGGCGACAGCTCCCCTGGCCCCAAGGGCTCGCGAACGATCACCGTGGCGTCGTCCGCTGGCGGCGGCGTAACCTGGGTGGGCGCCATCGCCGTCGGCGTCATTTGCGTCGGCGACGCCGCGGCCGATTGGGCGGCGGCCGGCGGGTTCTCCAATAGCGTATTGATAGACGACGCGAGGCTCCGAAAGACGTCGTCTTCCGCAGTTTCGTTCCAGAGGCCAAAGTCAAAGCTATGAAATTGCCGGAAGCCGAGGGGCGCTTGTCCCCCATCAAGGGAGATCGGCACCAGTTTGTGGCTCTCCGCCGCTTCGGCGGCTTCGTCCCGCACCCAGCGAGACGTGCGCGACGACGTCGACCAGACGACGACCACGGATCGCGCTTCCTCCAATTTCTGCTGGATTATGTCCGTAAAATCCGAACCGCCAACCAACTGCCGGTCCCACCAGACCTCATAGCCGAGGGATTCTAAGGCGAGACTGAGTTTTTCAATCTTCGGCCGGTCCTCACGCGCATATGATATGAAGACGTCGGTCATAAGGTCCTGAGGCAAGTGCGGCGGGGATCGCCAAGCGCGACGCTCAAGATCGAGCGCGCGGCGCAGTTACGCCCCGCATAGCCCGGCCATGGCCAAGGATCAATCGCGGCGATCATCGCATCGGAGTGGGTGACGACGCGGCCGATGCTGGTCCTTGCTCGCAAGCTGCTCCCCTAAGGCGTGGCGGCGAACCTCTGGTCGTCGCGCGGCAGGCTGGTCGATTGCGCCGGCGCGCCGTCAGCGGCGCCGTTCACGGTATACGCAGCCCAATAGAAGGGATGGCTGAATTCCCCTCCTTGTTCAATGAATTGGTTCTGCGCCTGACGCAACGCCTCGGCATAGCTTATCTGATTGCGCGCGAAGCGATCGAAGGTGTCGATCATCAAGTCGCGGCTTTGTTCGGTGGGGATCGCCCAATGGGTCGCCATCACCGAGCGAGCGCCGGCCTCGAAGAAGGCGCTGACGAGCCCGCTTAGGCTTTCGCCGACCCGCGTGCGCTGCTTGTCGACGCCGCCGCCAGCGGTGTTGCAAGCGGACAGAACGACAAGGTCGGCGTCGAGATTGAGGCCCATGATCTCAGGGGCGGATAACAGCATGCCTTCCGCGTCCGCGCCTCTTTCATAGGAAAGGAGAAGGCCCGGGTTCTCGCCGCACGCGTATTCGTCAGGCAAGAAGCCATGGGTGGCGAAATACAGCGTCTTATAATCCTTCAACCCGCCTTGGATGCTCATGATCTTCGATTCAGTAAACGCCTCCCGGGCGATGATCGACTCCGATCCGGCGCCGAGGCGATCGGCCACTTCGATGACTTCGTCTTCGGTCTCAGGCAGACGCGGGAACCGCACCGAGTCGATGTCCCCGCCCCCGCAGCGCAACGTCGCCGCCCGGGTGCCGTCGCTAAAGGCGACGCCTTTGTTCGGCGGGACGAAATTGGCGAAGCCGAGGAACGGTTTCGCCGCTCGCGACGGCGCGATGTCGCGCAACGCCGAGAACGAGGCGAGCGACGGCACGGTGACCAGAGCGGCGGCCTTGGTGAGAAACGCGGTGTTGCGATAATCCGCCTCGCCGGTCTTCGGCGGCGACGTCACCAAGAGCCCAAACGGCAGCCGCATCAGCGATCCGTCCGGGACGATGTTCAATTGCTTCTTGCCGAGCAATTGATCCGTGCCCGGGGCGATGATTTCGGTGAAAAGATCATAGGCGACATTGGTGGCGAACGCCGTCTGGCCGAGATTTTCGATCGACGCGCGGATTTCGCTCACCGCGACGGCGATGTCTGCGCTGGTCAAGTTGATCGGGAAGATCGCCGCTTCAGCGGCGGTGACGACAAAGCCATAGCTGTCGGTGTCGCCGACGACGTATTTCACCACCGCCTCATCGTC
>CAYWWL010000435.1:0-1935 GCA_964461925.1 uncultured Caulobacterales bacterium
CTCCACGGCGTCGCCGGGCGCGGTCTGCGCCCAGTCCGCGAACGAGGCGGCGACGCTCGCCCGGGCCACATAGGCCGACAAAAACAAAGGCGGGATCAAAAAGAGGTAATGAATAAACCGCACATGGGTGAAATACATGTGCACCAGAAGCGCCATCAACGCCGCCGCCGGCAATGAGGCGCGAAACCGCGTCGCCATGATCGCGACCGCCGCGGCTAATAAGTGAGCGCCGACGATCGGCTCTCCGGTGACCGTGAACGGGCGCCATTCGCGAATATGCTCCAGCGCCGGACTGGCGGCGATAATCACCGTCGACCAGATCGATTGGACGCCATAAGGGTGGATGCAGGCGACCGCCGGACAGGCGATCAAGAACGCCGCCCAGCGCCGCGCTTGCGGATGCGCCAAGGGGTTTTCCACCCGCCATAACCGAATCCGGAACGCCCATTCCGCCGCGGCCAGGCCGGCGGCGATGAAGCCGAAGGTGAAACTGCCATGCAAGTTCGCCCAAAGCGCCAGAAACGCCAGCCCGAAAAACGATGGGGCTTTGCCGGCTTGGGCGGCGCGCCAGACCAGCGACAAAAACAAGAGCGCCGCTGGCAGAGCGACAATATGCGGTCGGGCGAGAAACGCGCCGCTGGCCATGGCGCAACACCACAGCGCGATTCCTAAGGCGAGGATCGGCTTGAGGTGCGCGGACAGCGCGCGATAGACGATCGCGTAGGAGGCGAGCAGACAGCCCATCGCAAGGGCCGCGACGCCGGTCCAACCGCCGGCCCCATGGGCGGCGGCGAGAATGACTTCGGAAAGCCATTGCTTGGCGATCCATGGATCGCCGAGATGGGTGTGCGAATAGGCGTCCGCTTGGGGAAAGGATTTGCTCGCCCAAATATCCGCGCCGACGCGGATATGCCAGAGCGTGTCCGGGTCGGCGAGCAATTGCGGCGCGGCGGCGAGCAATAAAACCGTCATCGCCGTCAAGCCAGCGAGGCCGAAGGCGAGCCGGGTGCGGGCCGCGGCCAGGGCCGGCGGTATCGTCGCGCGGGCCGACAGCGGCGCGTCAGCAGCGGCGATGCCGGTGTGAGAGAGGGTCATGCGGGCGTTCCTGGGCGTCCCCGATTGGACGGAGGCCGCACTGTCCCAGATTTATGTTACAGCGGGCTTAAACGCCGCGGTGGAGACGGACGTCGCCGGACCGGCCATCGGCCGGTCGCCGCCCCGGCGATTTGATCCCTATGCGATATAAACCTCTTGTTAACCGCCGCCAATCGGAAAGGGCCTGGCCTCGGTTCGCCAGTCCGCGCCGGTCCCGGCCTGCTTGCTTTGCCCGCCCCGGCTTTGTACATCGCACATACCCACCGCCCGTCGACGATCCGCCAGAAGGAGATTCCCATGTCCGACAACGCCAAGACCCGCACCGAAACTGACACGATGGGGCCGGTCGACGTCCCGGCGGACAAATATTGGGGCGCCCAGGCGCAGCGCTCCTTGGGCAATCTCAAGATCGGCTGGGAGCGCCAGCCAGCGCCGATCGTCCGCGCCCTCGGCATCGTCAAGCGCGCCGCCGCCGAGACCAATATGGACGTCGGCAAGCTTGATCCGAAGCTCGGCGCGGCGATCGTCGAAGCCGCCCAGGAAGTGATCGAAGGCAAGCTCGACGACCATTTCCCTTTGGTGGTCTGGCAAACCGGATCCGGCACCCAATCGAACATGAACGCCAATGAAGTGATCGCTAATCGGGCGATTGAAATTCTCGGCGGCGAGATCGGCTCGAAATCGCCGGTGCACCCGAACGATCACTGCAATATGAGCCAGTCGTCCAACGACACCTTCCCGACGGCGATGCATATCGCCTGCGCCGAAGAGATCCACCACCGCCTGGTCCCCGCGGTGCAGATGTTGCGCAACGCCCTCAACGACAAGGCCGAGGCCTGG
>CAYWWL010000436.1:0-1934 GCA_964461925.1 uncultured Caulobacterales bacterium
TACACTCTTTCCCGCACGGCGACGCCAACGTCCGTATCCATCCCAATATCGCCCACCGACGGAGCGGCTGCGGCGAGATCTTTCAACACCGCGTCGCTTGGCAAAGGCGGATCGCCGCGACCGTCGCCGACGCCGTCGTCGACCGGAACGCCGACAGGCCGTTGTCCGGGGAGGTCGATTTCGTTGATCACGAAACGCCAACGCGGATCGCCGGCGTCGCCATCCCAGTCGCGCAGGCTAATCGGCGCGGCGGTTTCAAATCCTGGCGGCGGCGCGGCGGCCTCGGTGATCGGCACCAGGCGCCGGTCGGCCATGGCGTTGTCGCAGGCCAAGAGGATCTCTGAAGACGCCCGCGCCTGGGGCGTCCAAATAACCAGATTGGCCACGATCGGGGTGAGATTAAGATGCCCTTCTTCGTGCAGACCGAAGGTCACGGCGACGCCGTCGCTCTCCAAAGCAAGGGCGACCTTTTCGGCCAAATCGGCGCCGTCACGGGCGAACAGGAGTCGAACCTTCTTCATGGTCTCAATAGTCAATTCTAGTCTAACAGCGGAAATCGCGCCGGATCGGCGGAGAAACGCGATGGTCGATCGCGCCAAATACGGGAAAACGCAATGGCGCACCATGTCGGTGTTTGGCGACCTTTTGCAAGCAAAACAGCGGCGTTCGTTTCGATTCTAGAATGAAAAGTCGGTTGCTTTTTGTTCTTGCTTTGTTCTGCAACCTTCGCTATAGTGGCGGGATATTTTTCGCCGGCGCGAGGCCGGCCAGATTTTGGAGCGGGCGTTATGGTCGCCCAATTGACCACATTCGCATTTCAAGGCGTCGATGCGCGGCCGGTGCAGGTGCAGGTCCACGTCGCTGGCGGGGCCAATAGTTTCGCCATTGTCGGCTTGCCGGACAAAGCCGTCTCCGAGGCGCGCGAGCGGGTGCGCGCAGCGCTGAACGCGGTCGGCCTTGGTCTCCCGGCGAAACGGGTGACGGTGAATTTGGCCCCGGCGGATCTGCCCAAGGAAGGCGCGCATTTCGACCTCGCCATCGCCTTAGGCCTGTTGGTGGAGATGGGGGCGGCGCCGCGGGACGCAGTGGACGGCTACGCCGTGCTCGGGGAATTGGGCCTCGACGGCGGGATCAGCCCGGTCTTGGGGGCGCTCGCCGCCGCGGTCGCCGCCAACGCCAACGGCCTCGGCTTGATTTGTCCGTCTGCGAATGGATCCGAGGCGGCGTGGGCCGGCGACGTAGCGATCATCGCGCCGGCGAGCCTCATTCAATTGGTCAATCATTTCAAAGGGACGCAAGTCCTGCGCCCGCCCGCTGCGGGGGCGCTCGCGCCGGCGCCGCCAGGTCCGGATCTGCGCGACGTGAAAGGCCAGGAGAGCGCCAAGCGGGCCTTGGAAGTCGCCGCCGCCGGCGGCCACAACATGCTGATGGTCGGCCCGCCGGGCGCCGGCAAGTCGATGCTCGCCAGCCGCTTGCCGGGCCTGTTGCCGCCCTTGTCGGCGGCGGAGATTCTCGACGTCTCGATGGTCCAATCCCTCGCCGGCTTGCTCGACCAAGGCCGCTTAAGCCGCGCCCGGCCGTTTCGCGCGCCGCATCATTCCGCGTCCATGGCGGCGATGGTCGGCGGCGGGGTGCGGGCGAAGCCAGGCGAAGCCTCCCTCGCTCACCACGGGGTTCTGTTCCTCGACGAACTGCCGGAATTTTCCGCGCCGGTGCTCGACAGCCTGCGGCAACCGATGGAGACCGGCGACGTGATCATCGCTCGGGCCAACGCCCATGTGCGCTATCCGGCGCGGTTCCAATTGGTGGCGGCGATGAACCCGTGCCGCTGCGGCTATGGCAAGGCCAGCGGTCGGCAATGCGGCCGCGGCGCCAATTGCGAGGCGGCGTATCGCGCCCGGGTGTCCGGCCCCTTGCTCGACCGCATCGACATC
>CAYWWL010000437.1:0-1924 GCA_964461925.1 uncultured Caulobacterales bacterium
AGCGACGGCGAACCCGATGAAACGTTTGATGCCAGTCGGCGAAAACACGCGATCGATGCCCTTCATGGATGCTCAGCGAGCATCTCTAGCGCATTTTTGTCGATCGCCGAAGTCGCCGCGGTCAGCCGGCGCGCTGGCGCCATTCGACGATCCCAAAACCGGCGAACATGGCGATGACGAAGAGCGCCGCCTGGCCGCCGCCAAAGCTTATCGCAGTCAGTGCTGGGCCCGGGCAAAGACCCGCCAACCCCCAGCCAACGCCGAATAAGGCCGACCCAATCGCCAGCGGCGTATCGATCGTTCGATTGGTCGGCGTCTGGAATGCGTCCGCTAGCAATGGCGAGGCCCGTTTGAACAGGACGCGATAGCCGATGGCCGTCACGGCGATGGCGCCGAGCATGACAAAGGCGAGGGATGGATCCCAGGCCCCGAAGAGATCGAGGAAGGCTAAGACCTTGGCAGGGTTGGTCATGTCGGAAATGATTAATCCGGCGCCGAACAACAGGCCTGCGAGGAAGCTTACGAGGTGTGCTTTCATGGCGGTCGTCATCCTGCGATCCGCACGATCGTCGCCGTCGCGATGCCGAGCGACATGAAAATCGCCACAGCGGCGAAAGAGCGGGGTGAGAGTCGGGAAACCCCGCACACGCCATGGCCGCTGGTGCAGCCGGAGCCCACGCGGACGCCGATCCCGACCAAAAGCCCAGCAACGACGGTCACCGCAGGCGTGGCGGTGAGCTCGAAGACCGGCGTCTCGCCACCGAGCAAAAACAGCGCGATGGGCGCGCTCACAAGGCCAAGGGCGAAGGCGCCGCGCCAACCTCGGTCGGGTTGGAACGCCAAACCGGATAGAATGCCGCTAATGCCCGCGATCCGGCCGAGCCCGGCCATCAGCAATACCGCGCTGAGCCCGATGAAAACGCCGCCAAGGGCGCTCGCGCCTGGGGTGAAGTTCTCCATAGTCGCCATTTCTCATTATTTTACAAAATACAATTGACATATATGTAAAGTGTAAACTAATGAATGGCAAGTGGATGCGATGATGACCAACCCCCAAGATCCTCGACCGGTGTCGCCGGCAGTGCAGATTGACGCCATGGCGCCGGATTTCGTCGCCCGCTCCACCAAGGGCGCGGTGCGACTCTCGGATTATCGCGGTGGCTGGCTGGTGTTCTTTTCGCACCCTGCGGATTTCACCCCTGTCTGCACGTCGGAGTTCGTGGCGTTTCAAAACGCCAGGCCTGAGTTCTCCGCGCTCAACGTGTCGCTGCTCGGCCTGTCGGTGGACAGCGTCTTCGCGCATCTTGCCTGGATCAAAGATATCGAAGCCCGCTTTAAGGTGAAGATCGACTTTCCCATCATCGAAGACATCTCGATGGAGATCGCTCGCGCGTACGGCATGGTGCATGATCAGTCGATGAACACCGCCGCGGTTCGGTCGGTGTTCTTCATCGATCCCCATGGTCGCTTGCGGGCGATGATCCACTATCCCTTTAATGTCGGCCGCTCTGTCGACGAAATAATTCGTGTCGTGACCGCCTTGCAGACAGCCGATCAAGAAGACGTGGCGACGCCGGAAGGCTGGCGCCCGGGCGATGCGCCCGTATTGCCGCCGCCGCTCAGCCAGGACGAGGCTGACGCCCGCGATTTGGCGGGCGGCGATTCCTGGTATTTTACGCCGGTCGGAGGCGCACGATGACGCCTGACGCCGCCGCTATGGAGACGCTTGCCGATGAAGCGACGGCGCTGCTCAAGAGTTTGGCCCACCCGGCGCGATTGATCATTTGTTGCCAATTGCGCGACGAGGAAATGTCGGTCAGCGAAATTGAAGGCCGGTTGGGCATTAAACAGCCGAGGCTATCGCGCGAACTGGCGAAACTGCGCGAAGAGGGGATCGTCGAAACCCGTAAGCAGTCGAAGCTCG
>CAYWWL010000438.1:0-1917 GCA_964461925.1 uncultured Caulobacterales bacterium
CAGATGGACGTGCGGCGCGATCCGCATTTCGTTCTCGATCAGCCGTCGCAAAACGGGATCGATTTCCGCGCCGTCGATCGAGGACAAGCGTAGGCGCACCGATGTCGGCGTCTCGCGCAGGACTGCATCGACAAGATCGCCAAGGACAGGCGCGCCTTCTAAGTCCGCGCCCCAGGAGGTGATGTCGACGCCGGTGAACACCAATTCATGATGGCCGTTCGCCGCCATGGTCTTGGCTTTCTCGACCACGTCGGCGATCGGCGCCGAGCGGGAATTCCCGCGTCCATAAGGGATGATGCAAAACGTGCAGCGGTGGTCGCAGCCGTTTTGCACCTGCAGGAAGGCGCGCGCGCGGTCGCCATAAGCGTCGATCAATTGCGGCGCCGTGGCGCGCACGCTCATGATGTCGTTCACCCGCACTGGCGCGGGGTCAACGTCGTCGCGCAAGGAACGCCAGGCGTCGGCCTTATGTTTCTCGTCATTGCCGAGCACGCCGGCCACTTCAGGCATGGCGGCGAACGGCGCGGGATCGATCTGCGCGGCGCACCCGGTGACGAAGATCGCCGCGTCGGGGCGCTCCCGGCGCGCCTTGCGGATATGCTGGCGCGATTGACGCACCGCTTCATTGGTGACGCCGCAGGTGTTGATCACCACCGTATCGTCCAAGCCGGCGGCCATGGCGGCGCGCTCGATCTCCGCGCCTTCGGCGAGGTTGAGACGACATCCCATGGAAATCACCGTCGTCCCCGACGGCTGGCGGTGTGGCGGTTTAGCGGACATGGAGGGCTATGTAGGGGCGCGACGGCGAATTGTCGAACGCGCGGGTCAGTTTTCCATCGCGAGGAGAATAGCGAAGCCCACCACAAGGAATAATGATAGCGGGAAGAACGCGCCCATCACCGCCGGCACCGCGTCGAGCTTGCCGAGGGCGAGCATCAGGTTCTCGATCACGAAATAGACGAAGCCGAGGGCGGCGCCGCCGGCGGCGCGGACCAATTGCACGCCCTGGCGCGTCACCCCATAGCCGGCGATGGCGCCGAGCAAGGGCATGATCAAGGTCGAGAGCGGTTTCGAAAAGCGGCCGAAGAACGAGGTCAGCTCGTTAGCGGTGTCAGCTTCATTGCGGTCGAGCTGGCCGATCTGGCGCCACAGCGCGACAAGATTGGTGCGATCGGGATTAAGCGAGACGGCGAATAGAATGTCGGGATCAAGATCAGTGCGCCAGACGGTCTGTTTCTCCGGCGCCGGATCGAACGTGTCGTCCTGCAGCATCTTGGCGTCAGTCAAGGTCCAGGTCTCGCCGTCGAAATCGGCGCGACGGGCCTCGGTCACCCCGCGCACCAAGCCATTGTCGTCAAGTTGGTAGATCAAGAGATCCGTCAGCCTGACTTGGTCCTCGTCGCGGGCGGCGCTGGCGGCGTTGATCAATTCATCGTCGAGGATGAAATGCACGTCGGTCCGGGTCGATGACTGCGGCGGCAAGTCAACGGCGTATTCATTCGCCTCCCAATAGGCCAATTTGGCCGAGGATTGGACGACGTAGGATTCGTGGAAGGCGAAGTGCGCCGATGCGATCAGCAAGCAGACGAAGCCGATGGGAAACAAAACCCGCTGCACCGACATGCCGGCGGCGCGCATGATCGTGATCTCGCTGCGATTGTTCAGCGCCGTCAGCGTGAACACGATGCCGAGAAGCGCCGCAAACGGAATGAACTGGTTGGCGATCTGCGGACTGCGCAAGGAGATGTATTTGACGATCGAGCGCCAATCCGCGCCTTCGGCGGCGTAAATCTCGGTGGAGTTGTTCAACAGATCGAGCATTTGCAGCAGGATCACGAAGAAGATTAGCAAGCCGAGAAAGCGGGTGACGAACATCTGTCCGACATAGCGCGTGAAGATGCCTTGGACGTCGGTCAT
>CAYWWL010000439.1:0-1903 GCA_964461925.1 uncultured Caulobacterales bacterium
GGCGACCACGGTCTCGCCGACGCGCAAATTGACGTTGTCGGCGAACTTCACGAAGGATTGATCCTTAGGCGGCGTGACTTTCACCACGGCGAGATCGGTCAGCGGATCGCCGCCGACAAGCTCCGCGTCGAGCTCCTCGCCGTTCGCCAGCCGCACCTTGATCGAGTCCGATTCCGCGATCACGTGGTGATTGGTGACGACATGCCCGTCGCGGTCGATGAAGAAGCCGGAGCCCTGGGCGGCCAAGCGGCGCGTCTCGGGTTCGCTCTCTTCTTCGTCATTAAACGGATCGTTGAATTGGTCGCGGAAGCGGAAGAATTGCTGGAACGGATCGTTCGGGCGACGCTGTTCGACTTCGCGCTCGACCAGGATCGAGACCACCGCCGGCGACACGCGCTCGACCAGGTCAGGAATCGAAACGCCGCCGTTCTGCGCGGCGTTCGGGGCTAACAGCCGCGGCGCTTGCGCATGGGCGCGATCGCCGGCGATCTGGACGCCGGCGAAGGTCGTCGCCGCGCCCAATGCGAGGCCTGCGGCGAGGATCGCGACATGGGAAGGTTTAGCGGTCTTTTTAGAAGCGGGTTTGTTCGTCACGGTTCGTTGTTCTCCAGTCTTGTTTAGCCGGGGCCCGTCTGAGACGTATTTATGCATCCTGAGCGTGGCCAAAACCTGGCGCGGCGCATTAAAAATTGTAAATGTTTTAAGAAATTGAAGAGCTTACCGCGACTTCGCCGGTCAACATCCGGTGAACCGGGCATTTATCGGCGATTTCCAACAGCCGAGCGCGTTGATCGGCGTCGAGTTCGCCTCTCAAGCGAATTTCCTTTTGCAAATGCAAAGCGACATGGGCGTCGGCCTCCGGGGCGCGCCGCACGGTGACTTCGCTGCCGGCCAAGGGCCATTTTTTCCGCCTTGCGTACATCGCCATGGTCATCACCGCGCACGCCGCCAGGGCGCCTTCCACGGTGCGGGTCGGATTGGGCCCGAGATCCGAGCCGCCGTCGGCCGCGCCAGCGTCGATCGCCATGGCGTGCCCGTCGATGGACAAGGAGACCGCGAAGGGCTCGCCGGGGACGCTGGCGGCCCGCGCGCCGTCTTTGAACGGCGCGGGCGGCGGGACGGCCGACGCGGGCGCGGGGGCCTCAGGCGCGGCGCTGGCGGGCGCGTCGATGAAACGCGCCGACCAGGCGGCGATCACGCCGGCGGCGTAACGGGCGTCCTCCGTACGCGACAGAAGATGATCGGCGTCGTCGAGGCTGACGAAGCTTTTCGGGTGCTTCGCGGCGACGAAAATGTCGGTTGCGTTGTCGACGCCGACGGTGTCGTCGAGGGGCGCGTGCATGACCAAGAGCGGCGTCTTCAAGGCCGCGGCGGCTTCGACGACCTTGGCCCCGCCGATATCGTCGAGGAATTGCTTTTTGATGGTGAACGGACGACCGGCGAGCGAGACTTCGGCGACGCCCTCGCGTTCGATCTCGTCGCGCTTCTCGCCTAATTGCGCCGCCACATGGGCGGCTTCGGCCGGCGCGCCGATGGTGACGACGCCTTTGACTTCCGGGATCCGCGCCGCCGCCACCAGGGCCGCCGCGCCGCCGAGGGAATGGCCGATCAGAAGCGCCGGGGCGGCGTGTTCAGCGCGCAGGAAATCCGCCGCCGCCACGAGATCGTCGACATTGGAGGAGAAATTGGTGTTGGCGAAATCCCCTTCAGAGGCGCCAAGGCCGGTGAAGTCGAAGCGCAGGACGCTGAAGCCTTCCGCGCGCAGCGCCCGGGAGATCTCCCGCGCCGCCTTGATGTCCTTCGAACAGGAAAAGCAGTGGGCGAACAAAGCGTAGGCTTTGGCCGGCCGCGCCGGACGCTCGAGCGCCGCGGCCAAGGTTTCCCCGCCAGCGCCGGGGAATCC
>CAYWWL010000440.1:0-1902 GCA_964461925.1 uncultured Caulobacterales bacterium
TCGGCGACGGGACGTCCGCGTTCGGTGACGATCAAGGTCGCGCCCTCCTTCACCAGTCGTAGGTAGGTCCCGAGCCGCGTTTTCAGCTCACGGGAGCCGACGGACTTGGGCGGAGTCAGGAGATCGGGTTCGGGTTCCAACAACGACATCATGTGGTCATTGTGGTTCTTTGGCAGTCAAATGTCAAGGAGGTTACCTCCCGTGCAGCCAGCTTTTCTCGATAGAATCTGGCCATGCTGAGATCTATCGTTGTTCTATTGTCCGCAGCTCTACCGGCTTTTGGTGGAACTTGGACCTTCACCGACGTGACCACGAGCGCCGGCGTCGAGTACGAGCACGGCGGCGGGGATACGATCTTTTTCATGGGAGGCGGCGTCGCGGCGGGCGACTTCGACAACGATGGCTGGATCGACCTCTACGCGCTCGGCGGCTACGCCGAAGCCAACCTCCTCTTGCGCAACCGCGGCGACGGTACTTTCGAGGATGTCGCACAAAACGCCGGCGTGGCGCTATCGAATGGTGCCTGCTCCGGACCGCTCTTCGTCGATATCGACGGCGACACCCACCTCGATCTCTTGATCGGTGGCCTCGAATTCTCCCCGACCTATCTCTTCAGGAACCGCGGCGACGGCACCTTCGAGGATCGCACGGCCCTCTCCGGCCTACCCGCCTTCGAGCGCACCTTTGGTTCCGCCTTCGCCGACATCGACGGCGACGGTGATCTCGACGGCTTCATCGCCCAGTGGACGCCGGAGCCGTCCGACGTCTTTTGGCGCAACGACGGCGACTTCAGCTTCACCCATGCGCCCGGCGTCTTCCTCGGAGGCGCTGCTTCGGCTTGGATCTGGACCTTCACGCCCAATTTTTCCGATCTCGACGACGATGGCTGGCTGGACCTGCTCGTCGCCGCCGATTTCAACCATAGCCAAGTCTTCATGAATCGCGGCGGTGCCTTCGAGCAAGTCACAGACGAGGAAATCATCATCGACCAAAACGGCATGGGCGCGGCCATCGGCGACTACGACCGCGACGGTGTCTTCGACTGGTTCGTGACGGCGATTCGCCCCGAGGGCTCGCCGGCGACCGGCAACCGTCTTTACCGCGGTCTCGGCGATGGCAGCTTCGAGGACACCACCGAAGTGGCCGGTGTTTCGGTCGGCTATTGGGGCTGGGGCGCCTGCTTCGCGGACTTTGACAACGACGGCTGGATCGACATCTTGCATACCAACGGTTTTCGTCACCCGCCCTTCGAAGACGATCCCACCCGACTCTTCATGAACCAGGGCGACGGCACCTTCGTCGAGTCCGCCGCGGCCCATGGCCTCGATGACCGCGGTCAGGGGCGAGGCGTCGTCTGCTTCGACTATGACCGCGACGGCGATATCGATCTTTTCGTGGCGAATAACTCGGGAACTTCGAGCCTCTACCGCAACGATCTCGACAATGCGAACCACTATTTGCAAGTCGCTCTGAGCGCCCCGGCGCCCAATAGTCAGGGCATCGGCGCCAAGCTGACGGTCCGGCGCGGCGACGACGAGTGGATCGACGAGATCCGCGCCGGCAATAACTTCGTCTCGCAGAATCCCGCCGAAGCCCATTTCGGCCTCGGCGCCAGCACCCTGCCCATCGAGCTCGAGGTGCGTTGGCCCGGCGGCGCCGAGAGCAAACGCGGCGGCGTTGGGCTCGACCAATTCCTGACCGTCGAGATGTCGGAGATCTTCCGCGACGGCTTCGAATCCGGCCAGCCCGACGCTTGGTCTTTTTCACAGCCATAGCCTGACACCTCATCGTCAAGAACGCGCGACTCGGGGTGTAGGGTGGGTGCATGCGCCAGAAGCCGGTACGCACTCGGAAGGCGGAGGATGCGGTGAAGATGCTCCGGCAAGCGACGGTGGTAACCCA
>CAYWWL010000441.1:0-1900 GCA_964461925.1 uncultured Caulobacterales bacterium
CGTCGGTGACCCAGGTCGAGGCTACGGCGTCGACGTTCGCGCCGCTCTCGGCCGCCAGGCTTTTCAGGTCCTCGCGCAAGGTCGGTCCGTTGTCGGCGGCGAGGAAGATCAAGGCGCCGGGACCGTACACCCGGCCGGCGATGGTGAAGCCGCGATCGGCGGAGTGAACCGTCAGCCCCCGTCGCAACGCCGCGGACAATAGCCGGATCGCCGGCCCTTCGCCCCATTGCGCCACGAACGCCGCCGCCCGGTTCGGGCCGCTGACGACGCCAGGGCGCGGCGCGTCCGGATCATGGGCGCGGAACAGGTCGCCCGAGCGGCCCAGGGTGACGTCGCAGCTGGCGATCTCGACATTATGGGTCAGCGGCAAGGACCAGGCGGTGACGTCGTAGATTTCGTCGGCGAGGTCTTTCTCCCGGCGGCGCTCCTGTTCGGCGACGAAGGCGTCCTTCATCGGCGTCGTCGGGTCGAGCAGGGTGCGGATGAAACGTTTCGCCGGCTGCGCCAGATTGATCACGAACGCGCCGCGCTCATAGGGCTTGGCGCAGGCGGTGAAGCGGTCGCGCGCCGCGAGCACGTCGATCCCCTGGCGGGCGAGCAGATCGGCGAGATTGGCCGCGGCGGCCGGGTCGCGCGTCGCCGGCAGGATGAAGGAGCGGACATTGTCCTTGCGGCCCTCGTCCACGGCGGTGACTTGATAGTCCCAATAGTCGCGCAGCAGTTTCTCGCGATTGTCCGCGGCGGCTTCGATCGTGGAGATCGAGGCGACGAAATGCCCGCGCACGGTGTCGCGATAGTCGTAGCGGGTGCCGTCGCGCCGTCGGGCTTTTAAGCCGCGGGCGGAGGATTGTTCATAGGTCATGGCGATGGCGCCGTAATAGACCGGCCAGGTGTCGCCGAAGCCCGGAAACTGCTTGTCGAACACGTCGCGGGTGAAATACTTAAACCCGTAGCGATCGAACCATTTCGCGTTATTGCGGCCGACCCGGTCGATATTGTCGAGCTGGGCGTCGGTGATGTTCGGGTTCACCGGCTCGGCCTCCGGCGCGAAATAGTAATACTCGTCAGTGCCCATCTCATGGGCGTCGACGAAGACCAAGGGCCGCCATTCCTGCAGCGCCGCGATCTTGCCCTTCGTCTCCGGCTGGGTCTGGGCGAACCAGTCGCGGTTCATGTCGAACAGATAATGATTGAACCGGCCGCTCGGCCACGGCTCGTTGCGCTCCGCGGCGATGCGGCTGTCCGAGGCTTCAAGGCCAAGGGTGGACTCGAAGCTATGGACGAAGCGCGCGCGGCCGTCCGGGTTCTGCATCGGATCGATGAACGTCACGGTCTCGGCGCGGATCTTGTCGACGGTGGCGTCGTTTTGCGCGGCGAGAAGATGATAGGCGGTCAACAAGGCCGCGTCGGTGGAGGAGATTTCGTTGCCATGGACGCCGTAAGAGAGCCACACCGGCGCCGGCAGGGTCTTGATCAGGCGCCCGGCCTCGGCGGCGTCAACGCCGTCGGGATCGCGCAAGGCGGCCATGCCGGCTTTCAGATCGTCAAGCCCGGCGATCGCCTCGGCGGCGCCGACGATGGCGTAGACCAATGGCCGTCCCTGCCAGGAGCGGGCGTACTCCACCAGCCGGACCCGATCCGGCGCGGCCCGCTCCAGGGCGCGCAAATAGCGGATCGCGTCCGCCGGCGGGGTGATGCGTGCGCCGACGGCGTGGCCGAGTACGTCGTCCATGGTCGGGATCGCCGGATCATAGGCGACGCCGGGCCAGAAAAAGTCGGCCTCGTCCTCGATCTGGGATCCTTGCGGGCTTTGAGCGAGCGCGGCGGCGGGGGTCGCGAGAACGGCGAAACAGGCGGCGAGGCGCATCACGGCGCATCGAAGGGTCGACACAGGAGCGGC
>CAYWWL010000442.1:0-1879 GCA_964461925.1 uncultured Caulobacterales bacterium
CACGACGCTCTTCCGAGATCGGAAGAGCGTCGTGTAGGGAAAGAGTGTACTTCTTGCAGTCGGCGGACGAACAGGGTCCGTGCGCCGCGATGGAGTGGATCGAAGACCTCGCCGAGGGCGTCCTTTGTTTGACCGGCGGTTTCGACGGACCGGTCGATCAATTGGTGCGGGCCGGGCGCCCGGACGAGGCCAAGGCGTTGCTGCGTCGCCTCGCGGCCGCGTTTCCCAATCGCCTATATGTCGAACTGCAGCGTCACAAAGGACGGCCCTATCATGACGCCGAGGCGCTCTTGCTCGACGTCGCCTATGACGACGGCCTGCCGCTGGCGGCGACGAACGAACCATTTTTTCCGAGTGCTGACGACCATGAGGCGCATGACGCGCTTTTGTGCATCGCCGACGGCGCCTATGTCCATCAAGACGATCGGCGCATGGTCACGGCGGACCATTATTTCAAATCCGGCGCAGAAATGGCGGCTTTGTTCGCCGATCTGCCCGAAGCGATCGAGACCACCGCCGAGGTCGCAAAACGATGCGCGTTTCGTCCGCGCACCCATCCGCCGATCCTGCCGCGCTTCGTCAAGGTTGAGGGCGTCGACGAAGCCGACAAGGAAGCCGCCGATCGGGCGGCCGCCGAAGGCGAGGCGGATGAGCTGGAGCGCCAAGCCAAGGAAGGCCTCGCCGAACGGCTGCGCCAGGTCGAGCCGGCCACGGCGGAAGAAGACTATTGGCAGCGGCTCGACCGCGAGCTCGGCATTATCCGGAAAATGGGGTTTCCGGGCTATTTTTTGATCGTCGCCGACTTCATCAAATGGTCCAAGGCGCAAGGCATTCCCGTGGGCCCGGGACGGGGCTCCGGCGCCGGCTCGGTGGTCGCCTGGGCGCTCACCATCACCGATCTCGATCCGTTGCGCTTCGGCTTGCTGTTCGAACGCTTTTTGGACCCCGAGCGGGTGTCGATGCCGGATTTCGACATCGACTTCTGCCAGGACCGGCGCGACGAAGTGATCTCCTATGTGCAGGAGAAATATGGTCGTGACCGCGTGGCGCAGATCATCACTTTCGGAAAGCTGCAAGCCCGCGCGGTGTTGCGCGATACAGGTAGGGTGCTTGGACTGCCGTTCGGTCAGGTCGACCGCTTGTGCAAATTAGTGCCGAACAATCCGGCCAATCCGGTGACCTTGGGCGAGGCGATCAAGACCGAACCGCGTCTGCAGGAAGAGCGCGATCGCGAAGAATCCGTCGACACGCTGTTGACCACCGCCTTGAAGCTAGAAGGGCTTTATCGCCACGCCTCGACCCACGCCGCCGGCGTGGTCATCGGCGATCGCCCGTTGGACGAGCTCACGCCGCTCTATCTTGATCCGCGGGCGGAAATGCCGGCGACCCAGTACAATATGAAGTGGGTCGAGCCGGCTGGGTTGGTGAAATTCGACTTTCTCGGCCTGAAGACCCTGACCGTGGTGGAGAAGGCGGCGGAATTCGTGCGCGCCGAGGGGATAGAGATTGAACCTGAACGCTTGCCCCTCGACGACCGGCCGACATTCGACATGCTCGCCACCGGCGCGGCGGTGGGCGTGTTCCAGCTTGAAAGCGCGGGCATGCGCGCCACGCTGAAGGCGATGAAGCCGGACAGTTTGGAAGACATTATCGCGCTGATCTCGCTCTATCGGCCCGGACCGATGGAGAACATCCCGACCTATGTCGAGCGCAAACAGGGGCGCAGCGACATCGACTATCTGCATCCGACCTTGGAGCCGGTGCTGAAAGAGACCTATGGGGTCATCATCTATCAGGAACAGGTGATGCAGATCGCCCAAATCCTCTCCGGCTATAGCCTCGGCGAAGCCGACCTTCTGCGCCGGGCGATGGGCAAGAA
>CAYWWL010000443.1:0-1875 GCA_964461925.1 uncultured Caulobacterales bacterium
CTACTGAAGGAGGGGCGAATCCATGCGTTGGATCGGCAGAATATTTTTCGGACTTATCGCACTAATCGTGATCGCGGCTGCGGGCGCTTATACGGCGTTCTGGTGGAAGCCGATCGGGGTCAACAACTATATCAACAAAGTGACGATCCAGCTGGCGATCGATTCGCCGGAGCTGTTGACCAGCCTCGGCATGATCGACAACACGCCGCTTGATTTCCACAGCGACAAGCTCGCCGACTACACCCGCGAGCAAGAGCAAATCTCGCTGGAGAAATTGCGCAAGGCGCGCGCCGGGCTCGACAAATACGGCCCGGACGGGTTGGACGGTCAGGAACTTCTCAGCTATCGGATTTTCGCCTGGTTCCTGGACGATCTGTTGCGCCAATCGGCCTATGAGCATGGCGGCTATCGGGTCAATCAGATTTCCGGCGTCACCGTGAACCTGCCGCAATTCCTCACCGACAGTCATGTCATCAAGCACGAGAAGAGCGCCAAGCGCTATGTCAGCCGGGTCAATGAATTCGGCCGGGTGCTCGGCGAGGTGAAAGCCCGCGTCGAGGACGATCGCGCCGCCGGGGTCACGCCGCCGGACTTCATCATTGAAAAAGCATTGGTCGGGATGCGCTCCTTCATCGAAGGCGGCGCGGCGGAGAACCCCTTGGTGACGACCTTGCCGGCGAAGCTCGACGAAATCGACGGCATGGACCAAGCCACTAAGGACGGCCTGATCGCCGACGCCACCGCGGCGGTGGAGACCCAAGTGATCCCCGGCTACGAAGCGATGATCGCGCTGTACGAAGAGATGCTCGTCGGCGCCGACCATGACGCCGGCATTTGGCGCATTCCTGACGGCGACAAGATCTATGAGATTGCGCTGAAGTCGAACACCACGACGGACCTCACCGCCGACGACGTGCACAATACCGGCTTGTCGGAAGTGGCGCGGATCGAATCGGAGATGGAGGCGATCCTCGTCTCCCAAGGGATCGTCGACGGCACCGTCTCTGAACGGATTAAAGCCCTGATGACGGCGCCGGAGCAGGTGTTCCCGAACACCGACGAGGGCCGCCAGCAGATGCTCGACTATCTGAACGAGCTGAACGACGAGATTCTCGCCAAAGCGGGCGACTTCTTCATCACGCTGCCGCCGCAGCCATTGGAGATCGTGCGGGTGCCGGAGTATTCGCAGGACTCCTCGCCGGGCGGTTATTACCAAGGACCGGCCCTCGACGGATCGCGCCCAGGCCGGTTCTACATCAATCAGAAGGACACCGCCGACAATCCGAAATGGACCTTGCCGACCCTGATGTATCATGAGGGCGCGCCGGGCCACCCTTTCCAGATTTCAGCCGCGCAGCTGATCGAAGGCGTGCCGTTTATCCGTAAGCTCGGCCCGTTCACCGCCTACGCGGAAGGGTGGGCGCTCTATGCTGAACGCGTCGCCTCCATGGACATGGGGATGTATGACGAGGATCCGCTCGGCGATCTCGGCCGTTTGCAGGCGGAAATGTTCCGCGCGGTGCGGCTCGTGGTCGACACCGGCATGCACGCCAAAAAATGGTCGCGCGAAGAAGCGATCGCCTACATGGTCGAGAAGACCGGCATGACTGAAGCGGAAGTCACCCGCGAAATCGAACGCTATGTGGTTTGGCCGGGGCAAGCGACCGCCTATAAGACTGGCCAATTGGCGATGTTGCGGATGCGGGCGAAAGCCGAAGCCGAGCTCGGCGCCGATTTCGATCTGCGCGAATTCCACGAAGTCATGCTGATGAATGGCGGCATGCCATTGGCGATCCTGGCCGACAATATCGACGCCTGGATCGAAGAGCAGAAAGGTTAAAAGGCGGCCTAACGGCTTGTTGCGAACGATGAACC
>CAYWWL010000444.1:0-1864 GCA_964461925.1 uncultured Caulobacterales bacterium
GCGCTCGTCATTACGCCGCCTCGATAAATTGATCGTAGCCAGAGGTTTCAAGCTCGGCGGCGAGCTCCGGGCCGCCGGACTTGACGATCTTGCCGCCGGCGAGAACGTGCACACGATCCGGCTTAATATAGTCGAGCAGCCGCTGGTAATGGGTGATCACGAGAAAGCCGCGCTCAGGCCCGCGCAAGGCGTTGACCACGTCGCCGACCATTTTCAAAGCGTCGATGTCGAGCCCGGAGTCGGTCTCGTCCATGATGCAGAAACGCGGCTCGAAGATCGCCATTTGCAGCATCTCCATGCGCTTCTTTTCGCCGCCGGAGAAGCCGACATTGAACGGCCGCTTCAGCTTCTCGTCGGTGAGGCCGACGAGCTTGGCCTTCTCGCGAATAAGCTTCAGAAACGCCGCGGCGGTGACTTCCTCCTCGCCGCGGGCTTTGCGTTGGGCGTTCATCGCAGTGCGGATGAAATTCATGGTCGCCACGCCCGGTATCTCCATCGGGTGTTGGAACGAGAGAAAGACGCCCTTGGCCGCGCGCTCGTCCGGATCGAGCTCGAGCAGGCTGGCGCCGTCGAGGATGACGTCGCCGGCGGTCACCGCGTAATCCTCGCGCCCGGCCACGGTGTGCGACAGGGTCGACTTGCCCGACCCGTTCGGGCCCATGATCGCGTGCACTTCGCCGGCCGGCACCTCCAGGCTCAAGCCCTTCAGGATCGGCGTCTCGTCGACAGCGGCGTGGAGGTCGTCAATCTTCAACATGGTTTTTTCTACTCGCTCGGTTCGGACGCCGCGGCGGCGTCCATAGGGTCGAAATCTTTGGGTTGGACATTTTTGGGTTCGATGATCACGTAGATCGCCGTGGTGTCGCCGATATTGACCGCTTCGTGCCAGGCGACGCCGTCGGACCACCAAGACAAGCCGTTAGGAAACTCCTGCTCCCGCACGCCGTTTTCGTCGGTGATCCGCATTTTGCCGCCAGCGACGACATAGCCCCAATGGGCGTTGTGAAAGTGTCGCTCATGGCCGACCCCCGGCGGAAACGCGCAGCGCCCGGCGCGCACGTCGGCATTGTCGGTCAGGGTTTCGCACGTGGCCTCGCCCTTCCAGCCGGCGTCGAAGGCGTGGGGCAATTCCGCGCCGGCGGCCTTCGCCAAGATCATCATTTCCATCAACATTATCCGTTCCTTTCAGTAAGAGACGGTCGCATCGCCGGGTCGCCCCGCGATCAACCAACGCTCCCCTCAAGGCTCACGCTGACGAGTTTTTGCGCCTCGACGGCGAATTCCATCGGCAATTCCTGCAACACTTCCTTACAGAAACCATTCACCAAGAGCGCCACCGCCTCCTCTTCGGAGAGACCGCGCTGTTGGCAGTAAAACAATTGATCTTCAGACAGGCGCGAGGTGGTCGCCTCGTGCTCAAGCACCGCTTTCGGGTTCTTGCTCTCGACATAGGGCACGGTATGGGCGCCGCATTGATCGCCGATCAGCAAGGAATCGCATTGCGTGAAGTTGCGCGCGCCCTCCGCCTTGCGGTGCACGCTGACGAGACCGCGATAGGTGGAGTTGGAGCGCCCGGCCG
Source organism: uncultured Caulobacterales bacterium (assembly GCA_964461925.1). Taxonomy (GTDB): domain Bacteria; phylum Pseudomonadota; class Alphaproteobacteria; order Caulobacterales; family Parvularculaceae; genus MED-G105. Next base: position 1,580 of record CAYWWL010000444.1, read on the forward strand.
AGATCCCCTTGGAGATGATCCGCGACTTGGTGTTGGCGCCGAGATGGATCATCTTCGTGCCGGTGTCCGCCTGTTGATGGTTGTTGGTGATCGCGATCGAGTAGAATTCGCCCTGGGAATTGTCGCCGCGCAGGACGCAGGACGGGTATTTCCACGTCACTGCGGACCCGGTCTCAACTTGCGTCCAGGAGACTTTCGAATTCACGCCGCGGCAGTCGGCCCGCTTGGTGACGAAATTATAGATCCCGCCATTGCCGTCCTTGTCGCCGGGATACCAATTCTGCC
>CAYWWL010000445.1:0-1858 GCA_964461925.1 uncultured Caulobacterales bacterium
CGACCGGCGTCGAGGTGAAGGACGTGAAGAAAGACACCGTGCCGTTCCACCCGTATTACACGGTGAAAGACGGCTTCGCCGCGGTGGTGTTCTTGGTGTTGTTCGCTGGCTTCGTGTTCTTCGCCCCGAACGCCCTCGGCCACCCGGACAACTATATCGAAGCGAACCCGCTTTCGACCCCTGCGCACATCGTGCCTGAATGGTACTTCCTGCCGTTCTACGCGATCCTACGGGCGATCACGTTCGACATCGGTCCGATTTCGTCGAAACTCGGCGGCGTCATCGCCATGTTCTCCTCGATCCTGGTGCTGTTCGTGCTGCCATGGCTCGACACCTCGAAAGTGCGGTCGATGCGCTATCGGCCGATCGCGCGGCTCTACTTCTACGTCTTCGTGGTGGTCTGCGTCGCCCTCGGCTATCTCGGCGGCCAGCCGGCGGAAGGCGTCTATGTCACCTTCGCGCAGATCTGCACGGCCTACTATTTCGGCTTCTTCCTGATCATCCTGCCGATCCTCGGCCTGCGGGAAACGCCGACGCCGCAACCCAAGTCGATCGCCGAATCGGTGCTCAAGTCGAAGCCGGCCCCCGCGCCGAACGCCGCCGCGCAACCGGCGGAATAAGGAGACGGGACATGTCAGCAAAAGGTCTATCCGCTATGAACCGCATCCTCAGCACCTCCCTTAAAGGCGCGCTCGTCGCCGGCTTCGCCTTCGGCGCGGCCGCCCTCGGCGTCGCCCACGCCGCCGGCGGCGCGGTGAAGGAGTACAAGCACAATCACTGGCATTTCGACGGCGCCTTCGGCACGTTCGATAAAGACGCGGTGCAACGCGGCTACCAGGTCTATCGCACGGTATGCGCCAGCTGCCATTCGATGGATCAATTGTCGTTCCGCAATCTTGGCCAGAAAGGCGGCCCGTTCTATCTCGACCGGTGTCCGGAAGGCGTGCCGAGCACGGTTGATTGCGCCAACCCGAATGACAACCCGATCGTCAAGGCGATCGCGGCGGAATATCAAATCCAGGACGGTCCGGACGATTCCGGCGAGATGTTCGATCGCCCGGGCTTGCCGTCGGATCGGTTCCCGAACCCGTTCCCGAACGATCAGATCGCGCGGCTCGCCAATGGCGGCGCGCTGCCGCCTGATCTGTCGCTGATCGTCAAAGCCCGCCACCATGGCGCGGATTACATCTATAGCTTGCTGACCGGCTATGAAGATCCGGCGCCGAGCGTCGAGGTTCCGGCGGGCCAGTATTACAATCCCTATTACGCCGGCGACATGTCGCAATTGCTGAAGCCGGAATACCTCGATGAGTCGGGTAAGCCGGCCGAAGGCGTGACCGTGCCGTATGGCGGGGTATTCGCCATGGCCTCGCCCTTGTCGGACGGCATCGTCGATTACGCTGACGAAGACACGCCGGAGACGGTGGAGCAGTATTCCAAAGACGTGGTCGAGTTCCTGGTCTGGGCGGCGGAGCCGAAAATGGAAGCGCGCAAGAAGTTGGGCGTGATGACCATCGCCTATCTCTTGATCTTGTGCGGTCTGGTGTATCTCTCGTATCGCGAGATCTGGTCGAAAGTGGACCACTAGGACCGTCGAGCCTGTGGACCCTTAGAAGGGCCACGGGGCGACCGAGAACGAAAGACCGGCCCCGCGCGGGGCCGGTTTTTTTCGTCGCCTCGGCGATTGGCGATAGCCAGGGCGCAGGGCGGGGCGGGGGCGGCGCCTCACCCGATGAGCGCGTGATCGTGCCCGTCACCACGCATCAGCGTGTGCTCTTCGGACAGGACTACCTCTCCTCGATCTCGGTGCAGGTCGTCGACGAGGACCAGAGCGCGATGGTGCAGTCGCGCGTCGAGG
>CAYWWL010000446.1:0-1857 GCA_964461925.1 uncultured Caulobacterales bacterium
CGATCCAGCCAAGGGCTTGGCCCCGTCGGAGACCGCGTCGGCGGGGCAATCATAGACGAACATGACGTCCACGTCGGACGCCGCGGTCATCCGCCCGGCGCCGAGACGCCCGAGCCCCACCGCCACCAGGCCGCCGTCGATATGGCCATGGCGCGCGACCATCTCCCGCGCCGTCGCCGGCAACAAGGCGGCGATGGCGGTTTCGGCGATGCTGGTGAAATCCGCCCCGGCCCCGTCTTCCGGCGCGCGCTCGGCCTCGTCGCCGACGCCGATCACCAATTGCGCGGCGGCCTTGAACTTCTCCTCCCGGGCCCAGCGGGTGACCGCGAGGATGACGTCCTCGAAATCGGTCTTGTCGGCCAGAATGGCGTCGAGGTCGGCGCGCAGATCGTCGCTCGCCGCCAGTTTCTGCGGCCAGCGGGAATCGATCAAGGCCTCGACCAGATTGCGCCGATCGGCCAGCTCGCGACCGAGGTGCGGCGCCGTCACCATGATGTCGATCAGCAGCCGGAACACCGACGGGTTGTGGGCGAAGAGCGAAAAAATCTGCACCCCGGAAGGCAGCCGACGGAGAAACTCGTCGAACGCGTGGAAGGCTTCGTCGGGGCGCTCGGCCATGGACAAAGCGAGGATGATCTCCGGCGACAACGAGGTCAGCAATTGCCGGGCGCGGGTCTGTTTGGTGGCGCGCAGCTCGCCGGCGTGCCAGCCGCGCACGGTGCGCCCGATATGCTCCGGATCGGCGAAGCCGAGTTCGGCCAAGGTGGCGAGGGTCTGTTGATCGGCCTCGACTCCGGTGAAGCTCAACGAGCCGGCGGGAACCGAGAGACTGTCGCGCCATTCGAACACCGTGGCGAATTGTTCGTGTACCCGAGAAAACGCCGCGACCATGGCCTCGCGCAGCGCCGCCCGATCGGCGAAGCCGAGAAACGCGGCGAGCCGGTCTTGGTCGGCTTCGGCCTGGGGAATTTTGTGGGTCTGCTCGTCGGCGACCATCTGCAGACGGTGCTCGACCCGGCGTAGGAACACGTAAAGCGTGGTCAGCGCCTCGGCGTCGGCTCGGGCCATCACCTCGGCCTCGACCAAGGCCGTCAGCATGGCGAGGGTCGACCGGCCGCGTAAGGCGTCATTCTTGCCGCCGCGGATCAATTGCTCCACTTGGACGATGAATTCGATCTCGCGGATGCCGCCGCGTCCGGTCTTGACGTCATGGCCGGCGAACTCGATTTCAGCCCCGCCTTTGGCGGCGTGGATCTGTCGCTTGATCGAGACGATGTCCTCAATCGCGGCGAAGTCGAGGTGCTTGCGCCAGACGAACGGGCGCAACCGCTTTAAGAAGCGCTCGCCGACGGCGAGATCGCCGGCGCAGGCCCGCGCCTTGATATAGGCCGCCCGCTCCCAGTTTTGGCCATAGCTTTCATAATAGGATTCCGCCGCGTCGATCGACACCGCCGCCGCGGAGACGCCCGGGTCCGGCCGCAGACGAATGTCCGTACGGAACACATAGCCGTCGGCGGTCTGATCGGAGAGCCGCGCCAACATCCGCTTGGTGGCGGCGACCGCAAGACCGCCGGCGTATTCCCGCCCGCCCCAGGCCGGCGCGTCGGGGTCGTAGACAAGCACCAAGTCGATGTCGCTGGAATAATTCAACTCGCCGCCGCCATGCTTGCCCATGGCGATCACCGCGAGCCCGCAGGCGGCTTCCGGCGCGGCGGGATCGGCGGGCGCGAAGCCCTTGCGCTCGAGACTGCGCAGGGCCATGCGCAAGGCCGCGCCGCAGGCCGCGTCGGCGAAGTCGGAGAGCAGCTGGGTCGCCCGCATCACCGGGATCGCCTCGGCGATCTCCGCCAGACCGAG
>CAYWWL010000447.1:0-1839 GCA_964461925.1 uncultured Caulobacterales bacterium
CATAAAACGTTTTCGACGCTTCAACGTCGTTGGCGCCGATCATCAAATGACTGAACATGTCAAACTGCCTTTTTGTTGCTTCGAATGCAGAATTGACCCGTGGTACAAACTCGCCAAGGCGCTGACAAGCGCGGTGGACAGCCGTCGATTCTGGATAGGCGGCGGAATCAGAGGGTGAATCAGCGCGCGCCGATCACATGCGCGTGTGCGTCGTTCGGCTGCGGGCTACGCTTGCCGGCGGCGGCGCCAGGCGGCGACCAGCGCGGCGATGGCGATCAGGGCGGCGGCGGCGAAAAGCACGAGCTTGAGCGGCGTCACATAGGCTTTTAACCAGAGCGCCTCGCCGACGCCGGTCAGAGCCATCACCTGGATCACGCCTTCGGCTAAGTCCGTCGGGATAACAATGATTGCGGGGATCGCGAAAATCGGCCGGAAGGCGCGCAATGCGAGGCCGGCGAACAAGGGGCCGTAAGTGAGCGGGTAGGCGACGTCAAGGGTGGCCGTGGTCCATGCGTGGACGGTTCTCTGTGTACTACTCATCTCGGCAAGATGCTGGCGGATCGCCGCCGGATCGCTCATTTCGTCGATCAGCAGGAAGTCCCAATGCGCCATGATCGCCGCGAAGCCCGCGGTCTCCGCTGCGAAGAGGAAGAACAAGACCCACAAGGTCGCTGGTTTGGTCAGAAGGCTCCCCATGGCGCTAGGCTAGCGCGAGCGGTGGCCAGGAACAATGCCGGGCGAAACGCCCATGCTGGCGGCTGCGGGGTAGGGCGCAAGGCCCCCGCGCCGCGCCCGCGAGCGATGCGGCGTTGATTCTCCTCGCTATTGCCGCCGTCATCGACTAAAGCTTCGCGCTCGAACCGTCGCCGCGGCCATGATCCGCTTAAAATGTCCCCGGCGCGGGCCCATTTCCCGTATTTTGGAACCCTTGAATGACCATCGCCAGCCGACCGGGCCTGCCGCCCACCCTCGCCAGCGCCTTCGCCGTGAAGGGCTATGACGCCTTGACCGAGGTCCAGGAGGCGATGCTTGCGCCAGAGCTCCAGGGCAAGGATCTGCTCGTCTCCGCCAAGACTGGCTCCGGCAAGACCGTGGCCTTTGGCGTCGCCATGAGCGAAGACCTGCTGCAAGGCGCCGAACAGCTGCCGCGGGCGACGGCGCCGCTAGCGCTCGTGGTCGCTCCGACCCGTGAGCTCGCTATGCAGGTGGCCCAGGAATTCCAATGGCTATACGGCGAGGCGGGCGGCCAGGTCGCCACGTGCGTCGGCGGCATGGCCATGCGCGATGAACGCCGCGCGCTGTCCCGCGGCGCGCATATCGTCGTCGGCACGCCAGGTCGTCTTGTCGACCACATCACCCGCGGCACCCTCAATCTCGCAAAATTGCGAGTCGTCGTTCTCGACGAGGCTGATGAAATGCTCAATCTCGGCTTTCGCGAAGAGCTAGAGGCGATCTTGCAAGTCTGCCCGCAGGAACGTCGAACCCTGATGTTTTCCGCCACCGTGGGCGGCGGCATCGGCAAGCTCGCCGGGCGCTATCAGAACGACGCCTTGCGGATCTCAGCAGGCGGGCCCGCGCGCCAGCATGACGACATCGCCTATCGCGCCTTCGTCACCGCGCAATACGACGTCGAACGCGCGATCATCAATACGCTGCGCTTTTACGAAGCAGAAAACGCGATCGTCTTCTGCGCCACCCGCGCCGCCGTCGCCCGGCTGACGAGCAGGCTCGCCAATCGCGGGCTTTCGGTGGTGTCGTTGTCAGGTGAGCTCAGCCAAAAAGAACGCACCAACGCGCTACAGGCGATGCGCGACGGCAGGGCGCGGGTGTGCGTGGCCA
>CAYWWL010000448.1:0-1839 GCA_964461925.1 uncultured Caulobacterales bacterium
CCGCCTCGGTGCGGCGGGAGACGTCTTGCGGGAACCGGCTGCCGCCTTGGCGCCGCAGCTAGTCGCATTTCGCGCAGGTGCGGCCTTGATCGAGGGCGCGGTCGGAACCGGCCACGGACGCGCCTGTGGCCGCCAGGATCACCGCCAGAGGCAGCATCCCGCTGCCGCCGACGCCGCAGAGGAAATATTGAGGTTTTTGGGTCATCACCAAACCACCTTAAGGTTCATTCCTGAACAGCTTCTTATTCGACCCCGCGGTCAACTGGGAAGCTGGATGAGGCGCACGGCCGCCGAACCAACGACCGAGCCGATAAAGAGCGCCGCCGATAAAGGACTAACGCCGAATATGGTCGAGAATATGGAACCCGAAAAAGGCGCGCCGGCGCCGAAGCGCATCGGCGTCGTCGCCCCGGCCCGGCGCATCACGGAGGTTCTCGCCGAGACGGTCGACGCCGCGGTGAAAAAAGCCTTCGCCGGCAATCTGGCGTCAGCGCCCGAGCTCGTTTTCCATCCCCAGTGTTTTATGTCCGACGGCCATTTCGCCGGATCTGATTCCGAGCGGGAAGCGGCGTTCGTTGAGATCGCCAATGATCCGTCCATCGATGCGGTCTGGTTCGCCAAGGGCGGCTACGGCTCCTGCCGATTGCGGGACCAAGCGTTCGCGGCCTTGACCGCCACGGCGGCGACGAAAACCTATCTCGGCTATTCCGACCTCGGCGTGGTGCTCGCCCGGCTATACCGCATGGGGATCGGCCGTCAGGCGCATGGACCGATGCCCGGGGACATCGTCCGCGACGGCGGCGAGGCGGCCGTCGCCCGGGCGGCGCGGTGGCTCGCTTTAGGCGAGCCGGCCGGCCTTGAAGCGAGCCCGCGTCCGTCGGCGCCCGTCGCCGCGTTCAACATCACCGTCTTGGCGCATCTCGTCGGCGTGCGCGACGCCGTCGATTTCACCGGCCATGTGGTCATGCTCGAAGACGTGGGCGAATATCTCTATGCGCTTGATCGATCGTTCTTCACGATACTGATGAGCGAGGCGATGCGCGGGGCCGCCGGGGTCATGCTCGGCCGGATCAGCGACGTGCCGGAAAACGACACGCCTTTTGCGAAAACCCCTGAGGAAATCGCGCGTTATTGGTGCGACCGGGCCGGGGTGCCGTTTCTCGGTGCGGCCGACATCGGCCATGATTCGGACAATAAAATCGTCATTTTCGGGCGATAAATCCCGCCCATTCAAGCCGTTGGGGGATTTGCCCTTGCCTTAGCGGCGCCGTCCTTTAGGGTCCGCCCGGTGAATTTAAGGGCGACGCGTTTCGACGTCGCCCGGCAGTGGAGACAAGCATGGCGAAAAAATACGCGACACTTACGGCGATGGCGCTTTGCCTCGGCGCATTGACCGCATGCGGCGGCGACAAGGCGGCGGCCCCGGAAGCGGACGCTGAGACGACGACCGAAGCGGACGCGACGGAGAGCGACGCGGCGGCGGCAAGCGACACCTCGGCCTCGGATGCAATGGCCGCGATCGAAGAAGCCGCGGCGGATCGCGCCAAGGACGCCGTCGAAAATCTCGCCGCCTCGACCGCTTTCTTGACCGAGAACAAAGGCAAGGAAGGCGTCATCACCACTGATTCCGGCCTGCAATATGAAATCCTCTCCGAAGGCCCGGCCGACGGCGTGTCTCCGGCCGGCGCGGATCTGGTCGACGTGCATTATGTTGGTACCCTGATCGATGGCGTGGAATTCGATTCCTCGCGCGCCCGCGGCGCCGCGGCCCGCTTCCCCGCCAATCAAGTGATCGCCGGCTGGATCGAAGGCCTGCAATTGATGAGCGTCGGCGACCGT
>CAYWWL010000449.1:0-1832 GCA_964461925.1 uncultured Caulobacterales bacterium
TTTCATAGCCGTAGATTATTGCGCCCATGGCTGGCGATACGACCACGTCCGGAACGCCGCCAATCTGATCGCGAATCTTCGCCGCCAGTGCGCGGCAAAGCCGCTCGGTCGGCGCCGGATATTGCGACACGATCGATTTGTTCAAATAGGTGTCGCTATGCAGGCCGGACGACAAGACGAAATGCCCTTTCAACAAGGCGCCGACGTCTTCGAACTCCTGCAATACCTCAGCTGGCGTCATTCCCTGCTCCTTCGCGTCGGCGCGCTTCGACGACGTTCCCCGACGCCCGCACGCCAGCGAGCATCTGCGCTAATTGCTTGGCGTCTTTTACCGCCACGTCAATCTCCATATCGACGAAATCATGCCCACGGTTGGTCAACCGAATGTTCGCGATCGACACATTGTACCGGGCGATAATCCCCGCCACGTCGCTCAACACGCCGACTTCGTTACGCACCGTTGCGATCACGGTGGTCGGCGCGGTAATGCCGTCTTGGTCGCGCCATTTCAAATCGATCCAACGGGACTGGCCAGGATCTTGGTTCGCCAGGGTTTCGCAGTAAATCGTATGAACCTCGACGTCGCCATTCGCGTCGCGAATGCCGACAATGCGTTCGCCCGGCACCGGCGCGCAGCATCGCCCAAGCGACGCCGAACAAGCCGCCGGCAGTCCGTCTATGGCGCGGCGCGGCTTTAGCGGATCAAGATCCGCGGTCATGATTTCGCTGTCGCGTTCTAGGTCCGCGCCGGGATAGACCGCCTCGACCAATTCCTCGGCCGGCAGATCTCCGCGACCGACTTTGGCGAACACTTCATCCGGATCCTCTTCGCCGAGCCGGTTGAGCGCCGCGCGGATCGCTTTAGGGGTCAAGTCAAGCTGCACCCCGGCGAATATATTCTCCGCGATCGAGCGGCCAAGCGCGACATGCTCAGCATGCTTCATTTTCTTAATGCGGCGACGTAACGCCGAGCGCGCGCGGCCGGTGACGGCGATCGCCTCCCAGTCCGTGGGCGGGGCCGCGTTCTCCGATCGTAGGACGAGCACGACGTCGCCAGTCTTCAATGGCGTGCGCAAAGGGCGCGCGACGCCGTTCACCTTCACGCCGATGCAGGCGTCGCCGATATCGGTGTGCAGCGCATAGCCGAAATCCAACCCGGTCGCGCCTTTTGGTAAAGCGATAACGCGGCCTTTGGGGGTGAAACAGAAGACCTGATCCTGGAACAATTCGAGCTTTGCGTATTTCAACGCCTCGTCGGGATCGTCGCCATGCTGGAACATCTCAACGAGACGGCGCGGCGTTTCATAAGGGTCGTGTTGCCCCGCCATGGAGATTTCGACGGCGGACTGACCCGGCTCCACAGCGTCCTTATAGCGCCAATGCGCCGCCACGCCGCGCTCCGCCGTTTCGTGCATTTGCCGGGTGCGGATCTGGATCTCGATGCGTTGCCGCCCGCCGTCCGGTCGCGGCGGACCGATCACGGCGGTGTGGATCGATCGATAATTGTTCGGCTTCGACGCCGACACATAGTCGTCGAATTCAGACGGGATCATTCGCCATGTCGTATGGATCTGCCCCAGGGCTGCGTAGCAATCCTCGACGCTCTCGACGATAATCCGAAACGCGTAGATGTCGGCGAGTTCGTCGAACGACACGTTCTTGGCGGACATTTTGCGCCAAATCGAGAATGGGCGTTTCTCGCGACTGTGGACTTCCGCCTTGATTCCCGCCGCCTCTAGCTTGGCGCGCAATACCTGGGCCAATTCGACGACGCTGCCGACCACCGACTCTTGCAGCGTATCGAGGCGTTGGCTGATCATCTCATGGGCTTG
>CAYWWL010000450.1:0-1821 GCA_964461925.1 uncultured Caulobacterales bacterium
TGCAGCGAATACAGCGCGTCGACGACGAACAGGATCAAGGCGGCGGTCAACAGCGATGGGCCAAGGCGTTGTGGCGCCTGCGCGGCGTAAGCCGCGGTGGCGATCCCCGAGGGCGCGATTGGGTCGAATACGTCGTCGTCGGAAACGGCGTTGATCGCGATTGGCGCGTCTTCGGCCCCGTAAAGCCCCGGCGGATGCGCGGCGCTAGGCCCCGCTGCGGCTTGCGAAAGGGTGACGCCGCGGGCGTCAGCGGCGGGCGGCGCCAGCGCGCCGTCGCCATTGAGGGCTGCGACCGGTCTAAAGGTTTCGCCGTCGTCCTCCTCGACGTCGCTCGGCGTCAGAGCCGACAATGCCGTCAGCCGGCGCAGCATGTCGACGAAGATGCGCGAAAGGGGCAAGTCGGACCATTCCGGCGTCGCGGTGATATGGAACAAGACCAACGCGCCTTTTTCACGCCGTTCGCCGGTGACCAGAGGCGTGCCGTCGGCGAGGCTCGCCCAGGTGCGGGCGCTGGTGTCGCCGCCGGGCGCGGCCAGGACCTGACGTCGGACGAAGACGTCGGTTGGCGGGATCAGCGTGGCGAAGGGGCCAGTCTCGGCGAAAGCGCCGAGACCCTGGGGCGTCTCCCATGACAAGGCGCCGCCGAAAGCGCGCCCCCCGCCACGCAGGCTCACTGGCAAGAGCGGGGGATCTCGGTCCTGGGCCGCCTCGGCCAAGCGCTCGCCGGCGAACCGCACCACCACGCCGCCACGTCGCACCCATGCGTCGAGCCGGGTCGCGTCTTCTTCGCGTAGATTGCCGACGTCGTCGATCAAGATCATGGTCGCGTCCGAGGTCAGGAGATCAGCGAGATCCTCCTCGACGAAATCCGCCGAGGTCTCCAAGGCTTTGCGGATATAGAACGCGCCGTTGAGCAATACGTCCCGCGGCGTCGAGTCGCCCGTCAGCACGCCAATTAAAGCCCGCTTCTCGCGCGCGTCGGCGAGCTGCGCCGCGCCAGCGGAGAGGGCCCCGTCGAGGCGCACCATCGAGATTTCATTGCGCAACACGATCGGCATTCGCAACGATACGTCGAGGCCATCGTCCGCGGCGGGCAGGCTCACCGGCTCGCTCGCCAGGGTGCGGCCGTCCTTGGCGATCGCCGACAGTCGGCCTTGAAAGCCTGGGGCGGACGGATCAGCGGGCCGCTCCCCGCGCACGCCAATGCGTTCGACGCGATAAAGGTCGACGGCGCCGTCGCGCCGCGCTGGACGCACGATCAAGCTGCCGTCCGGGTCGAGATACAAAGTAGCGTCGCCCTTAGCGTTGAGCGCTTGGATCAGGGCGTCCGCGCCGTCATGGGCGAGGCCGTCGGCGAGCCAGCGCACGTCATAGCCGCCGGGGACGTCAGGCAAGGCGGCGATGCGGTCGGCCGCGGCGGCATAGTCGGGCAATAACGGCGAGGGCCGCATCCCGGCCAGGGTCGTGGCCATCCCTGCGGCGGTCAGCGGCGTCGGCCGCGCGTCGCCTGCCTGGGGCGCGGTGCGCACCACATAGGCCGATTGGCCAGACAGCCGGGCCCGTTCGGAAAACTCGCGGAACGCCGATTCTCGTTTGCGCCAGCCATAGGCCGCGGGCCAGGAATCGTCGACAACGATGATCATTGGTCTGCTGACGGTTTCCGCCGGCGGCGCGTTGAGGGTCGGCGCGGCGAGGCCGACGATCACCAAAGCGGCGATCAAGAGGCGCAACAATAACAATAAGAGCGGCATCCGCGCCGCGTCCTGGGCGGTGTCTTGCAGCCGCATCAAGATGTCGAAGGCGGGAAAGCGGATCGCGGCG
>CAYWWL010000451.1:0-1813 GCA_964461925.1 uncultured Caulobacterales bacterium
GAACTTCGCGCCAATCGCCGGGCTCGCCGACTTGCGCGATCGCCGCTTCGACGGCGCCGCGATCGACGCCGCTGGCGTGCAGCGCCGCGCCGAAATACGCCACATGGTCAACGCCAGCTTGTTGTTTCATGGCGCTGGCGAGACGGCGCACGCCAGCGCCTTCGGCGCGATACGTGACCAGGCCGGATTCAGCGATTATGTCGCTCACCTGTCCCTCGGTGACGAGTTTGCCATTTGCGAGATAGACGATGTGATCGCAGCGCTCCGCCTCGTCCATATAATGGGTCGAGACAAGGACCGTCATGCCGAGCGTGGACAGACGATGAATTTCGTCCCAGAAATCCCGCCGCGCTTGGGGGTCGACCCCCGCCGTCGGCTCATCGAGCAATAAGAGTTTCGGCCCATGCATTGTCACCGCCGCGAGCGCCAGGCGCTGTTTCCAGCCGCCGGACAGCGCGCCGGCCAATTGTCGCTGACGGTGCGCCAGGCCGAGAGTCTCCAATGTTTGATCGACCCGTTCGCGCATGTTCGGCAATTGGTAGAGCCGGGCCACGAACTCTAAATTCTCGCGGATGGTGAGATCGCTCCAGAACGAGAACTTTTGCGTCATATATCCCGTAGACAGACGGATTTTCGCAGCGTCAGCGGCGATGTCATAGCCAAGGCAACGCCCTTCCCCGGCGCTCGCCTTTAGCAGGCCGCAGATCATCCGGATCGTCGTCGTTTTGCCGGAGCCGTTCGGTCCGAGAAATCCCCAAACCTCGCCTTTCGGCATGCGGATATCGACGCCGTCCACCGCGACCTTGTCGCCGAACCGTTTCACCAAACCGCGCACGTCGATCGCATAGTCCGTCTTACCAAGGATCATGGCGCGCTCACGTCCACCGGCAGACCGGGCAAGAGCCCCGCCGGTTCGTCGAGCCGGGCCTCGATCAGAAACACCAATTTTTCCCGCGCCTCGGCGCTGTAGATCACCGGCGGCGTAAATTCCGCTTCTTTGGCGATAAAAGAGACCGTGGCGGAGACCGGCGCGGCGCGCCCATCCGCCATGATCGACACGGCATCGCCAAGGGCGATGCCGGCAAGCGCCGACTGCGGCGCGAAGAACCGAACTTTGAGCCCGTCAGGGGGCAGCAAGGCGAGCACCGGCGCGCCTGGCTGAACCAATTCGCCAGCGCGATGGAACACATCCTCGACCCTGCCGCTGACTTTTGCGTGTACAGAACGTTGATCCATCAGCCATTGCGCTTCCGCCCGTGCGGCGTCGGCCGCCTTGGCCGCCGACAGCGCGGCGTCCCTCGCGCCGTCGCGGCCAGCCAGTTCAGCGACCTCGATGGCGTCGCGCGCGGCGTTCACCCGGGCGAGCGCCGCGGTATAGTCCGCCACCACTTGATCGCCGCGGGCCTTTGACGCATTGCCTTCTCGGACCAATGGCAGCCATCGGTCGCGTTCAGCGCGGGCTTGAACGAGCCGCGCTTTGGCCTCCTCTAATTGCGCCTCCAATGCGGCGATTTCCGCCGGTCGCGCGCCGGTCTGGATGTCCGCCGCTTGGGCCGCCGCTTGGGCGGCGCGATGAGCCGCCTGGTCGAACGCCGCCTCTTGGCGCGCGCGGTCGAGCTCGAACAGCGTGTCGCCCGCCGTCACCTCGTCGCCCTCGCGCACGGCTAAGGTCGTCAACCATCCCGCTTGGGGCGCCGCGACATAAACGTATTCCGCTTCCACATAGCCGACATAGGCGCCGTTCTTCTCGCCGCCGCACGCGGCGAGCGCGTTCATCATCATTATAGGGATGATCGATTGCAGTTTTCTCATT
>CAYWWL010000452.1:0-1805 GCA_964461925.1 uncultured Caulobacterales bacterium
CTCGAGTTCGAGCCCTGGTCGGCGCCCGGCGACTTGCTGATCGTCGCCGACGCCCTGGCCGAGGAGGTGCGCGGCGCCGGTCTGATCGACGCTTGGACCCGGCTTGAGGACGTCGCCCCGTCGGCGCTCGAAGGCCAGGCGTGCGACCATCCGTTGAAAGGCTTTTCCGGCGGTTATGACTTCGACGTGCCGCTGCTCGCCGGCGACCATGTCACCGACGAGGCCGGCACCGGCTTCGTCCACACCGCGCCGAGCCACGGCCAGGAGGACTTCGAGGCCTGGGTCGCCCATGGCCGCTCCATGGCGGACATTCCGCATACGGTTGACGCGCTCGGCGCCTACACCAATGAAGCGCCCGGCTTCGAGGGCAAGAAAATCCTCGTCACCGAGGGCAAGAAGAAGGGCAAGGACGGCGACGCCAACAAAGCCGTGATCGAGCAATTGATCGCCCATGGCGGGCTGCTCGCGCGCGGCCGCCTGACCCATTCCTATCCGCATTCTTGGCGCTCTAAGGCGCCGGTGATCTTCCGCAATACGCCGCAATGGTTCATCAGCCTCGACAAGGCGACGGCCAACGGCAAAACCCTGCGCGAGAACGCCTTGGCGGCGATCGACGCCACCGGCTTCACCCCGCCGCAAGGCCGCAATCGCCTGCGCGCCATGGTCGAGGGGCGGCCGGACTGGCTGATCTCGCGCCAGCGCGCCTGGGGCGTGCCGTTGACGATCTTCGTGCATAAAGAGACCGGCGACATTCTTCAGGACAAGGACGTCGACGCGCGGGTCCTCGCCGCGATCGAGGCCGGCGGCGCCGACGCCTGGTTCGACACGCCGATCGCGGAGTTTCTCGGCGCGGCGCACGACGCCGACGCCTATGAACAAATCACGGACATTCTCGACGTGTGGTTCGACTCCGGGTCGACCCACGCCTTCGTGCTCGAAGCGCGCGACGATCTCAGCTGGCCGGCGGCGGTGTATTGCGAAGGCTCCGACCAGCATCGCGGCTGGTTCCAATCCTCGCTCTTGGAGAGCTGCGGGACCCGCGGCCGCGCGCCCTATGACCATGTCATCACCAATGGCTTCGTGGTCGACGAGAACGGCCGCAAAATGTCGAAGTCCCTCGGCAATGTGGTCGCGCCGGAGGAGATCATCAAATCAAAGGGCGCGGAGATCATCCGCATCTGGGCGGCGAGCGTTGACTATACGGACGATCTCCGGATCGGATCGGAAATCATCGATTCCGCCGTCGACGCCTATCGCAAATTGCGCAACACGATCCGCTATTTGCTCGGCGCCCTGAACGGATACGACGCCGCCGAGGCCGTGGCGCTGGCGGCGATGCCGGAGCTTGAGCGCGTCGTCTTGCATCGTCTGGCCATTCTCGACGCAGAGGTGCGCGAGGCCTATGACAAGTTCGACTTCAAGGCGGTGTGGCGCAAGCTCGTCGACTTCGCGGCGACCGACCTGTCGGCGTTCTATCTCGACATTCGCAAGGACGCTCTGTACTGCGATCATCCCGACGACCATGAGCGCCGGGCCGCGCGCACGGTGATGGCGGCGTGCTTCGACCGCTTGACGGCGTGGCTCGCGCCGATCTGCGTCTTCACCATGGAGGAGGCCTGGGCCGCGCGCCATGGCGCGGACCGGATCGCGGCGACGGGCTCGGTGCATTTGCGGCAGTTCCCGGAGACGCCGGCGGATTGGCGCGACGACGCCCTCGCCGAGACCTGGACCAAGCTGCGGCGCTTGCGCCGGGCGGTGACCGGGGCGCTCGAAGTCGAGCGCCGCGAGAAGCGCATCGGCGCCAG
>CAYWWL010000453.1:0-1780 GCA_964461925.1 uncultured Caulobacterales bacterium
GGCTTCGTCGACCCGGGCCTTGCGCAGACCGCCATCGAAGAGCGGGCCGAACAGATTGCCGGCGGCTTGCCAGGCGATATTTTCCGGATCGAGCAAGTCAGCCAGGTCGCCGGACGATCCGCCAAGCGTGCTGGTCAGGCTAATCGTCGGCAGGCGCGCGGCGCGGGCGGCGTTGCGCGCATTGAACGCCGCGGCGACGGATAGTTCGGCGGCGATCAGGTCTGGCCGACGGGCGATCATATCGGCGGGCAATCCGGGCGGCGGCGCGGCTGGGGGCGCCGGCAGATCCTGGCGTAGGTCGACGAGCCCATCCGGGTAACGCCCGAGCAAAGCTTCAAGGCTACGCAGGGCGCTGCGGTGCGCCGCTTCCGCCGCGAGCACCGAGGCCCGCGCATTGGCTAAGTCGCGTTGCGACAGCGCCACGTCAAGGCCGGCGGCGACCCCGATTTGTCGCTGCGCCTCGACAATCTTGGCGGTCTCGGCGAGCGCGTTGAAGGATTTACGCGCCACATCCAGTTGCAACCCGGCTTCGATCGCGAGGAAATAGGACTGGGCGACGGCGGCGGCGATAGAGTACTGCGAAAACAGATAGTCCGCTTCGCTTGAGGCGGCGCTCATGGCCGCGGCGCGGCGCGAGGCGCGCACGCGACCCCATATGTCCGCTTCCCAGCTTAGCTGTAGGCCCAGGGCGTAGCTGTCCGTACTCGGAAATTGGATCGCGCCGGCGCGCGAGCCCGATCCGGTGAGATCGACCGCCGGCACGGCGGCGGCGCCGGCTTGGCGCGCCAAGGCCCGCGCTTTCTCCACCGCCGCCGCGGCGAGGCGTAGATCGCGATTGTTCTCGATCGCTTCGACGACAAGGGCGCTGAGGACGTGATCATTAAACGCCGCGATCCAGCCTGGCTGCACGGCGTCGTCCGATTGCCCCGCCATGGCGAATCGCTCTGGCGCGGGCGGCGGCGCATCGGCGGCGACGCCGCGGGCTTTTTCAGGGTCGCCGATCGAGGCGCAACCAATGCCCGCGAGGAGGGCGGCGAAGGCGATCGCAGGTCTCATCATCTCGTCGCTCCCGCGTTCCCACTCTCGTCGTGATGAATGCCGAACACCAGGGCGTAAAGCACCGGCGTCACCAGAAGCGTGATCAAGGTCGCGAAGCTGAGGCCGAACGCCAAGACAACGGTCATCGACTTAAAGAATGCGTCGAAATAGAGCGGAATCACGCCCAGCACCGTGGTGAAGGCGCCCATGGTGACCGGTCGCAAGCGGCTCGCCGCGGACTCCACCAAAGCGTCGAAGCGGGGCATGCCGGACCCGATCAACTCATCGGTGGAGTCGACCAAGACCAGGGAGTTCTGGATCAATAATCCCGATAGGGACAAAAGCCCGAGAATGCCCATGAATTCGAACGGCGTCCGGGTGACGACGAGGCCAAAGGTGACGCCGACGATCGCCAAAGGCACGATCGCCCAAATGACGATGGGCTGGCGCAGGGCGTTGAATAGGACGACCACGACTAAGACCATGGCCAAGAGGCCGAGGGGAATCGTGCCCGCGAGATTGCCTTGGGCTTCGGAGGAATCGCCAAACTCGCCTTCCCATTTCAGGGTGTAGCCGTCCGGCAAAGGCAGCGCCTCAATCTGCGGGCGAATGCGCGCTAAGAGATCGTCGGCGAGGGAGCCAAGCGCGGGGTCGCATTGCGCCCGAATCGTGGTGACGCGATCAGTGCGCAGGATCCGGCTATTGCGCCAGACGAGATCGGCGTTGGTCAATACTTGCGACA
>CAYWWL010000454.1:0-1777 GCA_964461925.1 uncultured Caulobacterales bacterium
TCGACACAGGAGCGGCATCCTTATGTTGCGGAACGAGGCCCTGATCGGGCGCGTGGAAGCGTTAAGTATCGTCGGCCAGGCGGCGCGGCGCAATAAAGCGACGAAGTTTTCCCGTTCTCGGCGCGACGTCGGCCCAATCGGACACGTCAAAGGCGAAATCCGCCAGGCCGCCGGTCGGGTACTTTTCGCTCAGTTCACGGAGCGCGACGCGGTCGCTGGCGTCCGGGTCGGCGAGGTGCAAAGCGAGGGTTTCGAGCCCCGGATTGTGGGCGATCAGCATGATCCTGTCGGCCTCGGGATCGGCGGCGCGGATCGTCGCGCGCATATGGTCGGGGCTGGCGAGATACAGGCCTTCGTCGAAGCGCGTCGCCGGCGCCTGCGGCCAGCCGTCCACCATCAAGGCCAGGGTCTCGCGGGTGCGCGCCGCGGCGGAGCAATAAATCCGTTCCGGGACTAAATCATGGGCGGCGAGATAGGCGCCGATCAAGGGCGCGGCGCGACGGCCGCGGCCGTTCAAGGGGCGGTCGAAATCGCGCGTGGTGTCGGAATCCCAGCTCGATTTCGCATGTCGGAGGAGGAGGACTTCTTTCATTCCGGGATCGCGCTTCGTCTCTTCACCGGCATCGCCAGCGTGGTGGCGACGGCGAGCCAGGCGCTGGCGCTGACGCCGAGACCGAAGTGCGAGCCGGTGACTTCGATATTGCGGGCGTGGGCGTTATAGACGTCGACCGAGGCCTTCCAGCCGACGACGCCGTCGGTCTTGGAGTAGATCGAGGTCAGGGGTTGGGACAAGCCGACGGAGTTGCGGTCGTGCACGTCGCGCTCGAAGGCGTCCATGTCGATGCCGCGATAAGCGGCGTAGGCGGCGCCGACGGACGTGTATTTCGGGCCGCCGATGATCGGCGTGCCGAGGGTGATCACTTCGCGCACCGCGTCGGGATAGAGCCGCGCGGCTTCCCGGGCGACGACCCCGCCGAGGCTCCAACCGACGAGGCTCACCGGCGCGCCGTGATGGCGTTTTTGAAACCCGGTCAATTGCGCGCCGAAACGGCGAATGTCTTCGTCCACGTCGCCACGATTGCGGCCAAGCCCCCATTGCCCGGTCTTGTAGCCGAGATATGAGAGGTAGGCGGACAAAGGCCGCATTGACGTTTCGTCGGCGAGAAAGCCGGGCAGCAACATCACTGGCCGGCCTTCGCCCCGGGGCGCGCGCAATAGATGCGGGGCCCGGCGCATGAGGCTCAAGGCGGCGAACGGCGCGCGCAGCTCCAACAGGCTGGACAGGGCGCTTGGGGCCTCAACGTCGCCCGGCATGGGCGCGCCGGCGCGCGGGGCGCTCAGATCGAACAAAGGATGGGCGGCGTCGGTCATGGTCTCGGCCTTTCTCAAGCGGGCGCGGCGGCGACGCCGGGCGCACGAACAGCATATAGGCTTTTACGCACGCCGCCGACAAAGGATCACATCAGCGGCGGGCGTCTCGGCGTTCTTGCTCACAATCGCAGGGCGGTCTCCGTCAAATCCCACAACTGCGCCGCCGCGTCGGCGTCCACCGCGTGGGGCGAGACCTCGGCGTAGCGCGGGCTGTCCGGCCCGCCGAGCACGGCGACGTCGCAATTTTCGCAATACACCCCGCCCATGCCGTCGAGCTGGGACGAGGTCGCGCACCAGAGGCTGGTGGTCGCGCCCTGCGGCGGGTTCTTGAACAGCGCCTTGGCCGGTTCGGAGATCTCGCCGTCGGGACCGACGCGACACGCGAAGTAACGGTCCTTCTCACCGC
>CAYWWL010000455.1:0-1746 GCA_964461925.1 uncultured Caulobacterales bacterium
AGCGGCGAGTCATTGGCGGACATGGTGACGGAGAGGGTCGGCGGATCAATAGGCTGTGCGGGCAGGGCGTCCGTCACAGCGAGGTCGCAAATCGTGTCAGAAACAGAGGCCTTTGAAAAACCGGCAATGGCGATAATGTCGCCAGGCGCAGCTTCTTCGATGGGCTGGCGTTTCAGCCCGCGAAAAGCGAGGACTTTCGTGACGCGCGCTTGTTCGATGAGATCGCCGCTGCGCGTCAGCGCTTTCATGGTGACGCCGGGCTTAGCGACGCCGGAAATGATCCGCCCCGTGAGCAATCGACCGAGATAGGGGTCCGCCTCCAAAGTTGTCGCCAACATGCGGAAGGGTTCCGCCGCCGCTTCCGGTTTCACATCCGGCGCCGGCACGTGGGAGACGACAGTTTCGAATAGCGGGATTAAATTTTCGCGCGGCGCTTCCATGGTATGGGCCGCCCAACCGTCGCGGCCCGCCGCGTAGAGCACAGGGAAATCCAACTGCTCGTCATCAGCGCCGAGGGCTGCGAAGAGGTCGAACGCCGCATCGAGGGCTGCATCAGGATCAGCGCTCGGGCGATCCACCTTGTTGAGGACGACAATCGGTTTGAGACCGAGCGCGAGCGCTTTCGACAGCACAAACTTTGTCTGCGGCATTGGCCCTTCGGCGGCGTCAATGAGTAGGAGACATCCATCCACCATGGAGAGGATGCGCTCCACCTCGCCCCCGAAATCTGCGTGGCCAGGGGTGTCGACAATATTGAGTCGAATGGCATCGCCATTATTCTCCCACAGCACGCTGGTGCATTTCGCCAGGATGGTGATCCCGCGCTCGCGCTCGATGTCGTTGGAGTCCATAGCGCGCTCGGCCATGTCCGAGCCTTCCCGGATCGCGCCGGACTGGCGCAGCATCTCATCGACGAGGGTGGTCTTGCCATGATCGACGTGAGCGATGATGGCGATGTTCCGTAGGGGTATGGTGCGTTGCGTCATAGCGGCGAGGTGCGCGTTTTTTCAGCAAGATGCAAGTACGAATTGCCTGCAAAAGGGTGCGGCATAGGCTATAGATGGCGGGAAGCGGGCGACGGGCGTCCCGCATAACGTGCTTGGCGACGCTGGGGGTTGCTTGGCGATGGCGCATCTTTTCATCAGCTATTCGAGGGCGGACAGGCCTGCGATCGAAAAGCTATCCGCCGCCTTAGAAGCGGCCGGCCACTCCGTATGGTGGGATCGGCACATCCGAGGCGGTGCGTCTTTTTCCAAAAAGATCGAAAGCCAGCTGCAACAAGCGGATGCGGTGGTTGTCGCCTGGTCGTCAGACGCCAATGAGTCTGACTGGGTGAAGGACGAGGCCGTATATGCTCGGGACGAAGGCAAGCTGATCCCAATTTGCCTGACTGACTGCGAAGCGCCCATTGGGTTCCGCCAGTATCAGACGGTGGATTTCGCCAAATGGAAGGGCGATCCATCCGCCGCGCCGGTGCAGCACCTTCTCACCGCCATCGCGGAGATGGGGGGTGATGACATTGCGGCGACGCCGGCAGCACCCGCGCCTCGCGCCATGCTCGCCAATATGAAGCCGCTGCATCTTGTTGCTGGCGCCGCCGCGCTTGTCGTGATCGCAGGGCTCGCCGGGTTTTTCTTAACCCGCGGCGGATCGGATGACGTTTCGGAGGAAATCTCCCTTGCGGTCGCTGGTCCGTTGCCGGCGCCGGAAGAGTTTTCCATCGCCGTATTGCCATTTGCCGATATG
>CAYWWL010000456.1:0-1743 GCA_964461925.1 uncultured Caulobacterales bacterium
GGAGCGCATCGCCCGCTCCATTTTCTTTCAACTGGTTCAGATTTCTTGCGGCGCCAAGCGCGCCGCGGCTCTTTTCCATGCGGCGGGCTCTGGCGCATGCCCGTGGGCCTTTAGTAGCCCATGCCGCACCATGACCCAGTCGACCCCATTCGCACCATAATCTCGGCGGCGCCCGTTCCGGCAAAAGCCGGCGCGCCCGCGTCCTCGCCGAAGCGGCCGGTCCGCGCCGGGTCGTCGTCGCCGCCGCAAAACCGAGCGCCCCGGAGCCTGAGCGCTTTAGCGGTCACAAAGAACCGTCCAGCGCGACCCGCACGCCGTCGACCTGAGCGCGCACGCCGTATACGGACTCTAACCGTTCCGCGCTCAAGGTCTCTGCTGGCGCGCCGTCGGCGACGATGCGCCCGTCCTTCATCCAAATCAGACGCGAGGCGTAGCGCGCGGCGAGATTGATGTCATGCAACACCACTAAGGCGCCGCCGCCCTTGGCGACGAAGTCGGCGATCAAATCAAGAATCCGGAATTGATGCTGCGGATCGAGCGCGGCGATGGGCTCATCGGCGATCAAGAACGGCGCTTCGGCGGCGAACGCCCGGGCGCAGTGCATGCGCGCCAGCTCGCCGCCGGAGAGCGTGTCAGCGCGGCGATCGGCGAACGCGGTCAGATCGCACGCCGCGATGGCCCGGTCCACCGCGGCCGCATCCTCGGCGCCGAGCCGACCGAGGGCTGCGCCATGGCTATAGCGGCCAAGCGCCACAACGTCGCGCACCGTATTGGGCCATGCCAGAGGTCGGATCTGGGGCAGATAGGCGAGCCGCCGAGCGAGCGCCATGGGGTTTAAGGCGGCGACGTCATCTCCCATCAGCGTCACCGCCCCCGACGCCGCCGTCTCCAGGCCGAGACTGGCGCGAATAAGACTGGTCTTGCCGGCGCCGTTCGGACCTAGGAGAACGACGAATTCGCCAGCCGTCAGGCGATAACTGGCCGCGTCCACCAGGGTCGCTTGTTTGGCGGTGACGCTGAGCGCTGTCGCGACAAGATCAGTCATGCACGGCCCGCCTCTGCATCGCGATCCAAACGAACATCGGCGCGCCGAGCAGCGCGGCGACCACGCCGAGCTTCAGCTCCGCCGCGGTCGGTATAATCCGTACACATATGTCCGCCGTCACCAGCATCAAGCCCGCCAAGAGCGCCGAAGGAATCAACGACCGCGCTGGATCATGAGCGACCAGCGGCCGGATCAGATGCGGCGCGACGATGCCGACGAAACCAATGGCGCCGGCGAGGGCGACGCCTGCGCCGGTGGCCAGCCCGGCCCCCAGAACGGTGGCGATGCGTTGCCGCCGCAGGTCGAGCCCAACGCCGCTCGCCGCCTCCTCCCCGAGGGTCAGCGCCGACAGACCGCGCCTCGTGGCGAGCAAGATCGCGGCGCCAGCGAGGAGAAACGGCGCGACCAACGCGATATCGTCAAAACTGCGGTTCGCGACGGATCCGAGGGTCCAGTTGACCATGTCTGAAAGCGAGAATGGGTTGGGCGCGAAATTCAATAGAAAGCTCATCGCGGCGCCGGAGAAACTCGACAGGCCGACGCCGATCAATATAAGGGTGACCACAGACCGTGTACGGATCGCAGCGAGGGCGAGCAGCGCCGTCGCCGCGAGCGCGCCAAGAATGGCGGCGATGGGCAGAATCCAGGGACTCAATGCGACAAGGCCGTAATAAAGCGCGATCGTGGCGGCGAGCGAT
>CAYWWL010000457.1:0-1739 GCA_964461925.1 uncultured Caulobacterales bacterium
CCATGGCGTGTTCGAGCGCGACGGCTATGACATTCATTTGGAAGCGCCGATCACGCTGAAAGAAGCGGTCCTCGGCGGAAAAATCACCGTGCCGACCATCGCCGGCGACGTCGCCGTGACGGTGCCGCGCGGGTCGAACTCCGGCGCGGTCTTGCGCCTGCGCGGCCGCGGCGTCGCGCCGGCCAATGGCGAGGCCGGCGATCAGTTCATTAAATTGCGCATCGTCCTGCCGGAAGGCGGCGATCCCGAACTGGAAGAGTTCGTGCGCAATTGGGACGGCTATGGCGCGCAAGCGCCGCGCCGCCATTTCGCGGACGTTTAAGCCGCGTCCGCGCCGGACGTTCCCGGTCCGAAACTTGTGGGGAATATGAAGTTGACCTTGCCGTCAGAGTGCGGGAAGACGAAACTTGGGGCGCAATGAGCGACGGCGACACGCCGGCGAGGAGACGCCGTGATCGATGGCGATATGGCGATAGGCGCGAATGCTGGACGCGGCGCGAAGGATTGGCGCAGCGCGGTTGACGGCGCGTTTGGCGGCGCGGCTGACCCCGCGCCAGGCGCTGCATCAGGCGCTGCATCAGGCGCCGCTATCGCCGGGCTGGCCGAGGCCAAGCTCGATAAATTGTCCCGCTATTTCGAAGCCTTGCCCATCGGCGCCGCGAATAAATTGTTCGCCGCCTTGGAGTATGGCCGCCGCCGCGCCGAAGCCGCCGACCAACGCGGCGACGGCGATCGATCCCCTGAAGACGATTTACCGTTCGACGCGATCCTCGATCTTCTGCGCGCGCGCTATCTCGGCGAGAACGCCGTCATGCCGATGCGACCGCCGACGGCGCGGCGCCGGTTTTTCGATCCGTTTGAAGACTTTTTCACCGCCGTGCGCGTCGGGCGCAAACGGCCGGCGCGGATCCCGCGCACCTCGTTGAACCCGATCTGGAGCGCGCTCCTCCGGCTAGACGGCGGCGCGGCCCTGGCCGAGGCCGCCGACGGCCTGCAGAAGGCGCTCGACGAGGGCGCCGCGCTCGATCTCGTCACCGCCCGCGAAGCGGCGATGTTCTCCGAAGCGGCGCGGCAGTCCGCGGCGGTGGTCGACCGGGCGGAGGCCGACGACGATTTCCGCCGACGTCTGATGATCCGTTTGGGCGCTGACGACGATCCAGAGGCGGCGCGGGCGCGGATGCAAGATCTCACCGAACTGAATCTGCTCCTGCCCTTGGCCGACCTGCTGAAGCGGGTCCAGGCGCGATTCCCGAAAACGGTCGCCGCCTTGACCGAAGAAGATATTTATGACGCCCGCGGATTTTACGCCCAGGCGTGCGAACGCGCGCCGTCGAGCGCGGTCTATGTGCTTCTCGTGTTCGCCGGCCGGTTGGAGAAGCCGTGGCGCGCCTTGCGGCTCTATTATCACCTGTCGGCGGCGCCGAAGGAGGATCTCGCCTGGGCGGCGAACGACGCGGCGGCGCTGAACGACGTTCTGTTCGACGATTTGGAGACCATGGCCCGGGCTTTGGGCCAAGACGCCCAGGGCGCCTTCGATCCCGACGACGCCGGCGTGCGCTTGGCGCATTTCGCCGATTACGCCCGTGGGCTGATCAATGAGGCGCGGCGGGCGTCGGACCAGGTCGTGGTCAATCGCGCCGAGGCGAGCCGCGACATCGTCGCCCAATCCCTGGCCCGGGCGTGCGAGCAGGCCGCGGCGATGATGCGCGCGGCGATGCCGCGCCAGCGCGCCGGCGGGG
>CAYWWL010000458.1:0-1736 GCA_964461925.1 uncultured Caulobacterales bacterium
CTCAGTGGTAGAGCGCACCCTTGGTAAGGGTGAGGCCGAGAGTTCAATTCTCTCCTGCGGCACCATCCGGACAATCGCCATCAGTCACAGACGCTAGCGACGCCCGAGCCGGTCTTTTGCGGCAGCGCCGAGCCATTCGTTCGGCGGTCAGGTTCGGCGGTTCTGTCCCGATCTAACGTCGTTGCGACATTTCCAGCATACGGATTAATGGACGGGGTCGGCGCCGAGCTCGACCGGCGGCGGCGATGCGTCCCGATCGGCTCGCTCTCAGCGATTGCGCAATATCTGCTTGGCGCGGCGACCGAGCGCCAGCATCGGCGCGAGAAGCGCGATCTTGTCGTACCAGCGCAGTTCGTGGATGTCCGTTCTTGACGGCCGTTGCACCATAAACTCGAAACCGACCATTTTCGTTTTGGCGTCCGGATGGGTCTTGCGGAACCAGGAAAAAGCGCCGTCCACATGCATCGGGCCGCCTTCGGGATGGCCGCCGGGGCGCTCGAGGATGGTCTCGAAATAGGGGATAATGCGGGCGATCGCCGATCGCCGAAACCCTAAGCAATGGGTGCATTGAACGCCAAGGTCTGGGGGGATGTCCTCAACCGGCGCGGCGTTGTCGTCCGTGCGCCGATCCGGCGGGCGGAAGCCGTAGAGCATGCCCCAGTCTTCCCGCTGCAGCGCCTCGCATAGGCGCAACGCGTTGCGTTGAAAATTCGCGACGAAATCCGCGTCGTCTTCGAGCACCAGGATCGTCTCGTAGCCGTTCTCAAGCGCGTCCCGCAGAACGCCGAGATGGCTCAAAAAACATCCCCTGGCGCCGACGCTGGGAAACTTCCCCTGGTCGTCCGGGCGGACGGCAGGGAAAATCGCCACCTTATCTTGAGCGAAGCTGAGGCCGACTTTCGCCAACTGTTCGGCGATTTCTCTGCGGCGATCTTCGCGGTGTTCAAGATTGATGACGTAGACATGATCGAACACCGAGAGCAGCTGCGCTCCCAGGTTTTCGGATTCCTGAATTGCGGATCCCACGGCGCGTCTTTCCATGTTGGCGTCGCTCATGCTTGCCGTGAGTTGGGCGGGTTTACAACTGAGAAGCGTCAGGGCGAACCGTTGCGCCGCGTCGTTTGGCGGTATGGCGCGGGGCGAGTGCGTCTGCTGGCGCAGAAGTCTCGGAAAATCAGAAGCTTAGTAGCGCTAGCGCGGCGGCGGCGGGCGCCGCGAAGGATGCGCCGGAACAGGCCAGAGCGGTTGACGGCGCCGCGAACCGTCCGTATCTCCAAGCCATGCCGAAAACGACTTCTACTTCGGGTGACGCCGCTAAGTCGCCGTCCCAAGACCATAATGCCGCCGATCCTGGCGGTCATAGGCGGACGGGCCGGACGCTGAGCGGCACGCCATTGGGCGGCAAGTCATTGGGCGGCAAGTCCGGCGCGGAAAGTCGCGAGGAGCGCTTGGCCGAAGCCTTGCGGGAAAACCTTCGCAAGCGGAAGCAGGGCGGCAAAGCTGAGCGCTAAACGTTCGGCGAAACCAATGTCGCCGAAAACGGCGAAACCACAGTCCAATGGCGTCGCGACGCCTGCGGAGCGAACATAGATCGGTCGACGCGCAGATGGATAGACTTGCGATTATTGGGGGGCGTCCCCTTTTTGGCGACATTCCGATTAGCGGCGCGAAAAACTCCGCGCTCAAATTGATGGCGGCGGCGCTGCTGACGGACGGCGAGTTGCGCCTTGGCAATG
>CAYWWL010000459.1:0-1731 GCA_964461925.1 uncultured Caulobacterales bacterium
CTGCTCGGCGCCGCGGTCGGCGCGCTGCAGGAAACCGGGCTCACCTTGGAACAGGTCGATAACGGCATCAAAGTCGCCCGTCCCAACGGCCGGTGTCATGCAGTGGACATCGTCACCCAGCCGTTCCCGGGCTTTCCCACGGACTTGCAGGCTCAATTCATGGCGATGATGACGACCGCCGACGGCGCGTCGGCGATCAAGGAAACGATTTTCGAAAACCGCTTTATGCACGCCCCGGAGCTGGCGCGCATGGGCGCGAAAATATCCGTCAATGGCCAGACCGCGACCGTGCACGGGGTGCCGCGGTTAAAGGGCGCGCCGGTGATGGCGACGGATCTGCGCGCCTCGATGAGTTTGGTGCTCGCCGGTCTTGGCGCGGAAGGCCAAACCCTGGTCAATCGCGTATACCACCTCGACCGCGGCTTTGAGCGACTGGAAGAAAAACTCGCGAATTGCGGCGCACTGATCGAACGGGTAAAAGGCGACTAAATGGCTGGCTTGCGTTCCTATCAACCGCTGCGCCTTATGGCGGCGGACGCTGACGATCTCGCGGTCGTATCGGCGATGCTGCAAGATGCGGTGGCCAAGCTCGGCGACTTTATCCACCAAAAGGATCGCCGGCGATTTGCTTTCGTATCCAATCGCTTCGTTTGGGAGTGCGCTGGCGACAGCCGCATCGGCCCATTCGCCAGAGTCCGGGCGGGCTGCCATTTCGACGACGTGTTGAGCGTGTCGCATCTCAATCTGCGGCTGGATAAGAAAGACGCCGTGGTCGAGATTTTGGCGGTTCGGTTCGAGCCGGGCGCAGACGGCGGCGGGGCGATCCTTCTCGATCTCGCCGGCGGCGGCGGCGTCAAGATCGAAGTCGAAAGCGTCAATGTCTCGCTTTCGGACATATCGGAACCATGGCGCACGCGGCGGCGCCCGGAACACGCCGAGTAGAACGCGCTGGATGCGGAGGGTTTTCCGCAATGGCGATGAAGGCGAAGTCAATGGCGACAGTACGCATTCTTCATGAGAAAGACGACGCGTTCGACGCGGCGTTCGCTAGCCTTTTGGCTGACGGTCGCGGCGGCGCGGCTGACGTCGACGGCCAAGTTCGCGAGATTATCGCAGCGGTGCGGCGCGACGGCGTCAGCGCGGTTCTCGGTTATACGGAAAAATTTGACGGCTTCACCGTCGACGCCGAAGGCGCTCGGGTGAGCGCTGAAGAAATAGCCGCCGCCTATGAAGGGCTCGCCGCGGAATTGCGTGACGCGTTGGTCCTGGCGGCGCAGCGCATCCGCGACTTTCATGCCCGCCAGAGCCCAGCCGACGACAGCTTCGTCGACTCGGCCGGCGTCGAGCTCGGCTGGCGTTGGACGGCGGTGAAATCCGCTGGGCTTTATGCGCCGGGCGGCAGGGCTGCCTATCCGTCGAGCGTTTTGATGAACGCGATCCCGGCCAAGGTCGCCGGCGTGGACCGTCTTGTGATGTGCGTGCCGTCGCCTGGCGGCGTCGACAATATGGCGGTGTTCGCCGCGGCGAAGATCGCTGGGATCGACGAAGTCTGGCGCATTGGCGGGGCCCAAGCGATCGCCGCAATGGCTTACGGCGCGGGCCCAATCGCGCCGGTGGACGTGATCGTCGGGCCAGGCAACGCCTATGTCGCCGAGGCGAAACGGCAGGTCTTCGGCCGCGTCGGCATCGACAGCGTCGCGGGGCCTTCGGAAATCCTCGTGGTCGCCGACG
>CAYWWL010000460.1:0-1730 GCA_964461925.1 uncultured Caulobacterales bacterium
GGGAACGCCGCCGGCGCCGCGGTCTGGAAATTCTCGACATAGACCATCTCGTCCGGGTTCGGCGTCGACGCCGCGACGATCGGCAGGTCGATGACGAATTCGCCGCTTTCCGGCACGCAGATTTCTTCGCAGATCAGCCACGTGGCCATCAACGCGATCGTCGCCGTCTCGCCCACGACCGCATCGGCCGGCGCGGTCACCGAGGTTAAGAACACCGGCGCGCCATGGTGGCCGAAATTCACGAACGGCCCGACCTGAATGCGTTCCGGCGCCGGATAGGCGATCTCGCCGGCGGCGAATCCGTCCGGCAGGGTCCACATGAAATCAAGCGGCAGACCGGAATCTCCGGGATTGCGCCAATAGACGTGCCACCCGTCCTGCAATTCCTGGCGGAACACGATGGTGACGGTTTCGCCCGGGGCGATCCCGGCGCGGGCCGGCGCCAGCATCGAGCGCGCATGTTCGGTGACCGCCACCGACGGGGCGATCTGCGCCGCAGCAGGGCCGACGGCGACCATGGCGCTCAAGAGCGCCCAAACCAAGAAAAACCAACGTGTCATGGCCCGGTCATAGCCAGACAGGCCTTACTCGCCAACTAAAACCGGCGGCTCTGGCGGCCAGGTCGCCGGATTGTGAGATTTCGCCAGCGCCGCGCCAGCCTGCAACGCAAAAACCCCGGGCCTTGCAGGGCCCGGGGTCGTCGATCACAGCGTTTGACGCTGGTGAAATTTATGCGCGGTCCAATTAGGCGCGATTAAGCGGCTGGAACACGTCAGCTTCGCTCAGCTGGAAGCGACCAGCCCGGCGCGAGACCAGCGTGCGCCAGTGCACCATCGAGGTCAGCTGACCGTAAATGATCGGCAGCAGACCGACTTTGCGCAGATCCGCGAAGTCCGAGTCCGACAATTCCTTCAGCTTGTTTTCGTCGAAGCCGATATATTGGGCGAAGCTGACCGGGTCGCCGCCGCCTTGCGGGGTGTATTGCGCGGTCTGCGGCGCCAGCAGGTCGAATTTTTTGATTTCTTCGTAGAACTGCTGGGTCATGCGCCGGTCGTCTTCATACCGACGGGTGAACTCGACCGCGTCCTTGGTGAACTGGGTCGCGTCCTTGCCCTCGAACAGGCGGCGTTCGCCGTCGTCTTTCAGGCCAGGATAGTCCGCGTCGATGACCACGGCGTAGCGCTCGCCGCTTTGCTCATGGGCGGCGCCGAACGGATAGCGGCGGACATAGCCCGGCACGTAGCGGAACTCTTCCCAATTGCCGTCCTGGTCGACGAACAGGTTGCCGTCTTCGACGATGCCGACCACCGCCATTGGCTGCGGCTGCTCGACGCTGCCGAACACCACCGGATAGTCGCGCGAAGCGGCCGGGATTTCCGACACGGTCAGCGGCAAGGCCCGGACGTTCGCCGCGAACTCGAACGGCTTGTCCATCGGCGAGACGCCGAGAGCGCCGTGCTGTTCCGGATTGAGAAGCTCCGGACGTCCGTATAGGAACATCTGACCGGTGACCTGAGGGGCGCTTTGAGTTTCGCTCATCGCTGACCTTTCTACTGTTTCGCAAGCGCCAGAAGCGGCGCGCGGTTTCCCTAACATATGGTATCGTTGGCGGCGACCTGCCGCCGATGAATGAACCTGGCTGTGGGGCTTAGCAAATCCTAGGCCGCGGTCAACGGTTTTCGAGCGCTCCGACGGCAATGAATCGAGAAATTTCAATTGGATGGCTCATT
>CAYWWL010000461.1:0-1729 GCA_964461925.1 uncultured Caulobacterales bacterium
GCCTTCGCCGCGACGGCGTTGTTCGGCTTATTGCCGGCCGAAGCCATCGCCCGGTCCTCGGCCCCGTTCGCCGACGCGATCGCCGCCGCCGCCGGACCGCTGGCCGGCGGGCTTGTGGCCGCCGCAGCCGTCGCCCGGGTGTTCGGCTGCGGCGCGGGGTGGTTTCTGGTGTCGGCGGAATCCGCCAACGCCGGCGCCGCGCGCGGCTATTTCCCGCGCCGATTGGCCGACGGCGCCAAGCCGCGCCGCGCGGTTTTGACGATCACGATACTGATGACCTTGATCGCTCTTGCGACGGCCTCGGAAAGCCTCAACGCGCAATTCTTCTTGCTCGTCGACGCCACCGTGTTCGCCTATTTGTTCGTTTACTTCCTATCGGCGGCGAGCTTGATCAAGTTCAGCTTCGCCGAGACGACCGGCCGCGCCAATGGCGTCGCGCTCGGCGCCGCCGGCGCGATCGCCGTCGCCTTGATCACGTATTTTTACTTGGCCTTGTAGAAGGCGACCGCCGCGCGTCACAGCAGCGCCGCTTGATAGCGGACGATGGACTCGTCGGGCCAATGCTCGGCGCGGCGGTAATAGGCCGGCATGGCCACGGCGCCGTCGGGGATCTCCACCCAATGGCGTTTCGACTCGGTGAAAATATGAATGTCCGGCGGCGCGGCGCTAGGGTCGTCGAGGGTGCCCACGCGCACGAAAGCGATCTTCTCCTTCGCCGAGGCGTAATGGCTCCAGAGAACGCCGCCGCAGTCAGAACACGCCATCAAGCTTTGGCCGTCTCCTGACAGGCTAGGAATGTCTCGCCGAGCCACATCGCCCGAACGCAGCGCGACGCACGCGGTCTCGATCAAAGCGTTGAGCGCGAAGGCGCTGCCGGTCTCGCGCTGGCATGACGTGCAATGACAGCAATGGACGAATAACGGGCGATGGGTCAGGGCGTAGCGCACCTTGCCGCAGCTGCAGCCGCCTTCCAGCAGATCGCGCGTTTTGCCCATGGGTCGATCCTTCGTCTCTTTTCTTTGGGCCTATTCGTCGCCGTAAATGGCGATCTCCTTGACGCCGGCTTCGTTCTTCACGCCTCGGAACATGCCTTTGGAGTTGAACTCCATGGCGTAGCTGCCGTCAGGCCCGAGAACGATCACGCCGCCATCGCCGCCGGACGCTTCCAACCGGTTCTGAATCACGTCGTCCGCCGCCTCGGGCACGCTGGCGCCGCCATATTCCACTTGCGCGCAGATGTCCCGCGCCACCGTGAGGCGGATGAAATATTCGCCCCAGCCGGTGGACGAAACCGCGCACGAGCGATTGTCCGCATAAGTGCCGGCGCCGATGATCGGCACGTCGCCGACCCGGCCGAAACGTTTTAAAGTCATGCCGCCAGTGGAGGTGCCGGCGGCGAGATTGCCCGCTCGATCGAGGGCCACGGCGCCGACGGTGCCGTATTTCTCCTCCCGGGCGCGGCCGTCAAGGGCGGTCTCGCCGCGCTTCTTGCGCGCTTGTTTGTCTCGCTCCAGGGCTTCTTGATATTGCCGCCAGCGAACATCCGTATGGAAATAGTCGCGCGGCACGAATTCAAGGTCCTGGGTGCGGGCGAAAGCTTCCGCGCCGTCGCCGATGAACATCACGTGGCGCGATTCCTCCATCACTTTACGGGCGAGCCGGATCGGATTCTTCACCGTGGTCACGCCGGCGACGGCGCCGGTGTTATAGGTCGCGCCGTCCATGATCG
>CAYWWL010000462.1:0-1719 GCA_964461925.1 uncultured Caulobacterales bacterium
ATCGGCGAAGAATTTTCGGTTTTCGTCCGGAAAACCCAGCCTTAGTTTTCCTGAAGCAAGGCCGACGCACCTGCGCGTGGGCCCAGAGCGGCGACGGAATCCGTTCCGGCATCGCCCAAAAGACGAGCGATTAAGCCATGGCGACCTTCTTCCCAGCATTTTTCCCGGTGTCCGGACAGCGCGTGGTCATCGTTGGCGGCGGCGACCTCGCCGCCCGCAAAGCCCGCTTGGTGGCCGGCGAAGACGTCGACATCGTCTTTTTCGCGCGCGAAACGACGCCGGCGTTCGAAGCGGAATGGGCCGCTGCGGCGACGATCGAGCGCCGCTTGCCCGAGGCCGATGACTTTCGCGGCGCCGCCCTCGCATTCGTCGCCCTGGAGGATGACGATCTGGCGGCGCGGATCGGCGCTGACGCCCGCCGCGCCGGGATCCCCACCAATGTGGTCGATCAGCCGGCGATCTCGGACTTCTATACCCCGTCGATCGTCAAACGCGGCGACGTCACGGTGGCGATCTCCACCGGCGGCGTCGCCCCGGTGCTCGGCAAACGCTTGCGCGCCCAGATCGAAGCCCTGTTGCCGGCGCGCCTCGACGCCTTGGCCGGGTTCGCAAAATCGTTTCGCAGCGCCGTCGCCAACACCATCCCAGCGGCGTGGCGGCGCGGGTTCTGGGAAGACGTGTTCGACGGGCCGATCGCGGAGAACGTTCTCGACGGGAACGACGCCGCGGCGCGCGAACAGATGATCGCGGCGCTGAATAGCGCCGCCGCCCAGAAACGCCCCCAAGGCGTGGTGCATATTGTCGGCGCCGGTCCCGGCGACCCAGAACTCCTCACCTTGCGCGCGCTGCGCTTGATCCAACGCGCCGACGCGATCGTCTATGACCGGCTGGTCGGCGACGCGATCATGGCCATGGCGCGGCGCGACGCCGATCGGATCTATGTCGGCAAAGCCAAAGCCGATCACGCGGTGCCGCAAGATCAGATCGAAGCCTTGCTGATCAAGCTCGCCGGCGAAGGCAAGAACGTCGTCCGCTTGAAAGGCGGCGATCCATTCGTTTTCGGCCGCGGCGGCGAAGAATTAGAGACCCTGCGCGCCGCTGGGATCGACGCCTTCGTCACGCCGGGGATCACCGCCGCCACCGGCTGCGCCGCATCCATCGGCATGCCTTTGACCCATCGCGATCACGCGCAATCCGTGACCTTCGTCACCGGCCACGCCAAAGGCGATCTCGACCCCGACCTCGATTGGCAGGCCCTCAGTGATCTGAAGAATACCTTGGTGATTTATATGGGGGTCGGCAAAGCCGCCGCGATCCAAGAAAAATTGATCGCCCATGGCCGCGCCCCGACCACCCCGGCCGCGATCGTCGAGAACGGCGCGCGACCGAACGAAAAAGCGATCAAGGGAACGCTCGGCGAGCTGGCGGAGATGATCGCCGCCGGCGGCGTCGTCGGTCCGGCGCTCTTAATCGTCGGCGAGGTGGCGCAATTGGCCGACGCGGCCAGCTTGCAAACTCTTTATCAAGAACAATTACGCGCCGTCTCCGGCGCGGCGCGCGAACCGATTGAGGTCCTGGCATGAAAGCGGTGACGATTAACTTATTGCGCGACGGTCGGGTGGCGTATCTCGGCGCGGCGGGAGAGTTCGTCGCCGACATCGCCGAGGCGGCCTTGTTCGACGGCGCCGAGGCCGACGACGCCTTGGCGCGCGTCAAGGC
>CAYWWL010000463.1:0-1702 GCA_964461925.1 uncultured Caulobacterales bacterium
AGGAAAAAGTCGACCCCTATCTGCGGCCGCTTTATGACGCCCTGCATGATATGTTGCATGCAGACTATGTCGATCGCCGCATCGCCGCGGGGGAGATCGAAATCGCGCCGTTGGCGTTTATGCGCGGTCGAACGTTGTCGCGCGCGGCGGTGATTCTCGACGAAGCGCAGAACGCCACCATCGCCCAGACGAAAATGTTCCTGACGCGGCTTGGCGAAGGCTCGCATATGACCTTGACCGGCGATCCGAGTCAGAGCGACCTGCCCGCTGGCGAGCCGTCAGGCCTCGCCGATGCGATGGGTTTGCTCGGCGACGTGCCCGGCGTCGGCGTTGCGCGGTTCACCAGCGAGGACGTGGTCCGCCATCCCATGGTGGCGAAGATCTTGAAACGCTACGAAGCGCGCGAGCGCGAACGGTCGTCTCGCACATGACCGACGGCGATCCAGCTGGCATCGAATGCGTTATTGATGACCCCCGCTGGGCCAAGGCCCTCGGCGACGTCGACGCCTTGGCCGCGACCTGCTTCGCCGCGGCGCTCGCCGCAGACGCCTCCCTCGACGCGACGGAAGCGACCGTCGCGGCCTTGTTCGCCGACGATGACGCCCTCGCCGCCCTCAATGAACGGTTTCGAGGCCGCCAAGGCCCAACCAATGTCTTGTCTTTTCCGGCCGACGCCGACAGCGGATTTCTCGGCGACATCGCGTTGTCTTACGACCGCTGCGCCGCCGAAGCAGAGGTCCAAGACAAGACCTTCGCCGATCATGTTCGACACCTGATTGTGCATGGCGTTTTGCACCTCATCGGATATGATCACGAAACCGACGAAGATGCGCACGAGATGGAATCCCTTGAGATTCAAGTATTGAAAACCATTGGCGTGGACAATCCCTATGCCGAAGGCCCCAATAGCAAAGCCGACGGCGCGGCGACGGACAGTGTGCAATTGGAAACGTAAGTCCCAGCGACGATAAATCCCGGCGAACAAGGCTCGGCGCCCGACGCCAAATAGTGTCTAATGACGACAGAGAGGCGGTCGCCGCCTCCCTTAGGAACAAAATCGATGCGATCGCTATTCGCGACCCTTTTTAATCGCCGCTCTGCGGCGCCCGCCCTTGAAGACGGTATCGAGGACGAGCATCTGGACGCCGTCGCCAACATGCCGACCGCGCGTCGGGAAATGATCGAACGGGTCATCGCATTCGACGAAAAGCGCGTCGACGACGTAATGGCGCCTCGAGCGGACATTGTCGCGGTGGAGATTAAAACCCCGCTCGACGATCTTGTCCGCGCTTTCGCCGAGGCCGGCCATTCGCGCATGCCGATCTTTCGCGGCGATCTCGACGATCCAGTGGGCATGGTCCACATCAAAGACGTGGTCGATTTGATCGCCAATCCCGAGAAACAGATCTCCGCCGAAGGCCCGATCCTCGGCCATATCCGCCGCGAAGTGCTGTACGCCCCGCCATCGATGCTGATCACCGATCTGTTGCTGCGGATGCAAGCCTCGCGCATTCATATGGCGTTGGTGGTCGACGAATATGGCGGCACCGACGGCCTGGTGACGATCGAGGATCTCGTCGAAGAGATCGTCGGCGAGATTAACGACGAGCATGACGACGACGACGACGTGACGATCCTGCAACGGCAAGGCGGCGGCTGGGACGTGGACGCGCGCGTCGAGCTGCGGGAATTCCTCGAGGAG
>CAYWWL010000464.1:0-1702 GCA_964461925.1 uncultured Caulobacterales bacterium
ATGGCTATTACGCCGCCATGGTCGAGGCCGCCGAGCGGGGCCTCAGCGTGTTCGAGTTCGGCCGCAGCAAGGTCGGCTCGCCCCATGAGGCCTATAAGAAGAGCTGGGGCTTCGAGCCGACGCCGGTGACCCATCAATTCGCGCTGATCGGCGCCGCCGCCGCGCCCGACGTAAGCCCCAATAATCCTAAGTATAAATTGATGAGCGATTGTTGGCGGCGCTTGCCGCTATGGGCGGCGAACCGACTGGGCCCCTTGGCCGCGCGGCATTTGGCGTAAGGCGTGGCGATGGCGTCGCACGACACCGGCCGCGGCGAGGTCTTGTTCCTCGCGCATCGGATTCCCTATCCGCCCAACAAAGGCGACAAGATCCGTTCTTGGCGCTTGTTCCAGCGCCTGGCGGCGCGGTTCGACGTGCACCTGGCCGCTTTCGTCGACGATCCGGTGGATTTTCAGCATAAAGAATTTCTCGAAGGCCAATGCGCGTCGCTGACGCTCGTGCCTTTGGATCCCGCTTGGGCGACGGCGCGCAGCGCCAGGGCTTTGCTCGCCGGGGCGCCGTTGTCGTTCAGCTATTATGACGATCGCCGCATGCGCCAGGCGATCGACGCCGTGCGGGCGCGAGACTTGCGCTTGGAGGTGGCGTTCTCCTCCACCATGGCGCCGTATCTCAAGACGCCCCGGGGCGACCGGCCGCAGATCGTCGATCTCTGCGATGCGGACAGCGCCAAATGGGCGGCGTACGCCGACAAGAAAGCCCCGCCCATGGCCTGGGTTTACGCCCGGGAGGCGGCGCGCCTGCGCGCGGCGGAAACGGAGATTCTCAACGGCGCGGCGGTGAGTTTCGCCATCAGCGCCGACGAAGCCGCGACATTGAACGCGGCGCCCGGCGTCGTTCGCGCCGCGGATTGGTTCGGCAATGGCGTCGACCTCGACTATTTCCATCCTCCCGCCGCCGCCGATCGCGACCCGGCGTTTGCGGCCGACATGGTATTTGTCGGCGCGCTCGATTACTGGGCCAATCATGACGCGGTGACGTGGTGCGTGGAGGAGATCTGGCCATTGGTGCGCGCACGCCGGCCCGAGGCGCGGTTCTCCATCGTCGGGCGCAAGCCGCCGACGACGATCAGCGGACTGCACGGCCGAGACGGGATCTGCGTCGCCGCCGACGTCGCCGACGTCAGGCCGTATGTATGGAACGCGAAAATCGCCGTCGCTCCCATGCGGATCGCCCGCGGGGTGCAGAACAAGGTTCTGGAGGCGATGGCGTGCGGCGCGGCCAGCGTCGTCACCGGGGCGGCGGGCGAGGGGATCGCCTTCACGCCGGGGGACCACGCCGCCGTCGCCGACGATCCTGGGGCGTTCGCCGGCGCGATCCTGGAATTGCTCGACGATCCGGGAGCGATCGACGCCATGGGCGCGGCGGCGTCGGCGCACATGGCCAGCGCCTATAGTTGGGACGCGCAATTATCGCGGTTCGACGCCGCCTTGGAGCGGCTCGGCGTCGTCGCTTAGGCGCCGTTCCTTAAGCGGCGCTCTTAATCCTCGTCGTCAAGGGCCGCCAGCACCGTCTCCCAATCGTCGTCGTCGTCCTCATTGGCGTAGAGCCCGACCGCGCCGTCATGCGGGCTTAGATCGACGTCGACTTCGCAAACGTCCGGCCGCGAATCATGTCCGGCGATGTCGCCGGCGGCTTTCGCGGC
>CAYWWL010000465.1:0-1689 GCA_964461925.1 uncultured Caulobacterales bacterium
ATGGCGCTTTCGATAGCGCCGCAATCGAAAGCGCCATGCTTGAAGACGCTGCGCTCTCGCGGCGGGCGTCAACCAAGACGCCGCCGTCGGCTCGGTTCATCGTCTCACTGCGCGACCTCTCGGGGCCACCTCTCGGGGCGACAAGGGCCGGTGGCGCTCGCTGCTTGGGTCGGCGAATACGGTGGGCGGTGACGTCATGCTTATGCGTCATCGCTAATCACATGCAGATATAGTCGCTAAATATTCGTCCGTATCAAAAATTTACTGTGGTTTGGGTTCTAATTATGATTTGCATGCGCGATGCGTTTGGTTGATGGCGCACCGCCCAATTCGGTCAATATCATTGTCGCTATGGCGAGACAACAAGACCGATGTCTAATTATCTGTTTAAGGATTATTTTCTTGCAACTGGAAAAATTAGCGGCGATCCCAGTTGAAACGAAGGGGGGATGGGCGATCCGGCGTGATCGTGGTTACGGCGTCGCTGGCTCCGTGACGCCGCCGGTAATGACGCCGCCGTCCATCAATTGGATCAAATAGGACGGGAAGTAGAACGACAGAGCGGCGAGGCCCATGCCAGTGACGAATAAGATCGCCCACTGGATCGGGGTCGGCAGCGGATTATCCTGGGATTTGAGGTGGGCGAGGATAAACATTGAGGTGGAGAGAATCAGGGTCAGCACCAGGCCGCCGGGAATGATCCAGATCTGAGTCGCATAAGCGGGGTTCGGGATGCTGCCCACCACCATTTCGGCGATGACGATCACGTAGGCGACAATGAATAATAAGAGACGAAACCCAAACATGCTTTCCCCCAATTGGCCGCGCTAGGCCCCCAGTAGCGCGCGGTGGCCTCACTATAGCTGAATATGTCGGAATTCAAAGGCCAAGGGGCGGCGCCTAACCGCGCCGTGGGAGAGCGTCAGCGTCTTGCGACTTACTCGAGTTCCTTGTCTGGGTCGGCATAGGTGAGGAATTTCCGATCATCGGCGGCGACAAATTCAAGCGCGTCGATCAGCGCGTCGAGGTCGGCGCCCTCGCGTAATCCCTGGGCTGGCATCGAGGTGCCAGGGGCGAACCCCGCCGGGTCGACAAGATACTGGCGCAAGGCGGCTCGATTCCAAGCGCCCGATTTGCTGCGTAGGGCTTTCGAATAGGCTGGATAATTCGTCCCGGCGATCGTGCGCCCGAACACGGTGGCCAGGGGCGGCGCGGCGGCGTTTAGATCAGCGTCGAAGGAATGGCATTGTTGGCATCCGTCGAGGGTCGAAGCGACTCGCGCGCGTATCGGTTCGGGCCAGGCGGGACCGAGATCCGCCAGGGCGCGTCCCACGGCGTCATCGCGGGCGACGACGTCGAAGATCACTAGCTCATTGCTGTCCAACCAGACGGCGATCTTGTCGGGTCCGTATTGTTGGATATAGCGCACCCGGCGACCAAGCTCGATGCGCTCCACGAACATTGCGCGATCGCCGCGGATGCGGATCCTGAACAGGCTTTGGCCGTAGAG
This sequence comes from uncultured Caulobacterales bacterium, assembly GCA_964461925.1. Taxonomy (GTDB): domain Bacteria; phylum Pseudomonadota; class Alphaproteobacteria; order Caulobacterales; family Parvularculaceae; genus MED-G105. The sequence goes on from CAYWWL010000465.1 coordinate 1,511, forward strand.
CGGCGACGACAGCGATCCGGCCAAAAGATCGCCGTCCCAGGCGGGATGAAAACCGTCGATTACGGCGAGGGCGGAGATCGCCGCCGACGGCAGCCAGGCGTAGACTGGCGGCGTATGCTGAATATGTCGCCCTTCGGCGCCGTTCGGCCAGGCTTGTCCACTGTGCAGCGTACCGAGGG
>CAYWWL010000466.1:0-1686 GCA_964461925.1 uncultured Caulobacterales bacterium
AGGGGGTCAATCGGGCCGCCGCGGGGGCGGCGGGCGCCGCGACGCCGTTTATCGGTTTCGTTCTCTTGTTTGGCGCCGCACGATTCCTCTCCAATGGCCTGCCGCAATTACGCGACGCCGCGTTCGTGCGAGTCACCCAAGACGCGGTTCGGTTGACCGCGGTCGACGCGTTTCGTCACGCCCAACGGCAGGATCTGCAGTTTCACCTGACCAAACGATCGGGCGCGGTCTATCGCGTCATCGAACGCGGCGCCGGGGCGATCGAATATCTGCTGCGCTTCATCGCCTTCAATATTTTGCCGACCCTGATCGAATTGATCCTCGCCGCCGGCGTTATCGCCACCTTGTATTCCTGGCGCGTGGCGGCGGTGACCGTCGGCACCATCGTCGCGTACGCCATCGTCACCGGCGTCATCACCGAATGGCGCAGCGTGCAACGCCGGCGCATGAACGAGGCCGACACGAATTTGCGCGGCGTCGCCCACGACACCTTGACCAACTTCGAAACCGTCAAGGCGTTCGGGGCCGAAGAGCGCGAAGCGGATCGCTATGACGGCGTGATGCGCGATTACGTCGATCGCTATGTCCGGGTGATGCAGTCCTTGAGCCTGCTCAACGGATTGCAGGAATTCATCATGACCGCTGGCCTCGCGGCGGCGGTGGCGATCACGGCGCTCGGCGTCTCGAAAGGGCAATTGCAGGCCGGCGACGTCACCGCCGTGATCCTGATGTTGACCAATATCTATCGTCCACTGAACATTCTCGGCTTCGCTTGGCGCGAGATCCGGCAGGGGGCGGTGGACATCGAAAAACTCTACGATCTCTTGGATACGCCGCCAGCGATCACCGACAGGCCTGACGCGATCGCGTTGGCTTCGCCGCGCGGGGAGATCCGCTTCGACGCGGTGAGCTTCGTCCATGAAGGTCGCGAAACCGGCTTGCGCGATATTTCGTTTTCGATCCCCTCAGGCCAATTCATCGGCCTCGTCGGCCCCAGCGGCGCCGGCAAGTCGACGATCTTGCGGCTTTTGTTCCGGTTCTACGATCCGGCCGCGGGGCGGGTGACCATTGACGGGGTCGATATTCGCGATCTGACCCAAGAATCGCTGCGCCAGTGTTTCGGCGTGGTGCCGCAGGACGTGGTGTTGTTCAATGACACCCTGCGGTTCAATCTCGCTTACGCCAGGGCTGAAGTCAGCGACGCGGAGATCATGGCGGCGGCGGAGCGGGCGCAATTGCGCGACTTCATCGAGTCCTTGCCCAATGGGCTCGACACCAAAGTCGGAGAGCGCGGCCTCAAACTTTCTGGCGGCGAGAAGCAACGGGTCGGCGTCGCCCGGGTGATCCTGCAAGACCCGGCGGTCTTAGTCCTGGACGAAGCCACGTCGTCTCTCGACTCCTCGACCGAGCGGGGCGTGCAAGAAGCGCTCGCCGGCGCCGCCAAAGGCCGCACCACGATCGCCGTGGCGCACCGCCTGTCGACGATCGTGCAAGCCGATAAGATTATCGTGATGCAAGACGGCGGCGTCGCGGAAGTAGGCGATCATGCGGCGCTGTTGGCGATGGACGGGCTTTACGCCGCTTTATGGCGCCAACAGTCTACCGACGGCGCCGCGCATGGCCTCGCGCCGTCGTCACCGGCGTCGCCATCCGCGTCGTCTACCGCCTCGCTGGTTTAGGACGCGT
>CAYWWL010000467.1:0-1686 GCA_964461925.1 uncultured Caulobacterales bacterium
GGTTATCACGTGCTGGCGCCCGACGTGCGCGGCTTCGGCGCCTCGGACGCGCCGAAGGACAAGGCGCTTTACACCTGCCATCACCTCGCCGGCGACTTGGAAGGCTTGCTCGACGCGTTCAATGTCGATCGCGCGGTTTTCGTCGGCCATGACTGGGGCGGCTTTTTGGTTTGGGACATCGCCATGTTGAAGCCCGACCGGGTCGCCGGGGTGATCGGCGTGTGCACGCCGCACAAGGACTTGCCGCCGGTTCCGCCGCTGCAGATCCTCGAAAAACGCTTCACCAAAAACCATTATTTCATTCGCTTCCAAGAACCCAACACCGCGGAAGAAACCTTCACCGGCCAGGAAGACAAGTTCTTCCGGATGATGTTCCGCAAGCCCGCCCCGCGCGCGGTTTGGGACAAGTTGATCCCGCGGGTGTACGACATATTCGGCCGCTTCGAGCACGCGCCTGATCCGTCCATGGACGACGTCATCATCGGCGCGGAGGATTTCCAAGTCTATGTCGACGCCTATAAGCGCTCCGGCTTCCATGGCGGCGTCAATCTCTACCGCAATGTCGACGGCAATTATCACCTTAAGCAGGGAATTAATCCGCATATTGACAAGCCATGCGCCTGGTTCGGGGCCGAGCTTGACTTGTTCTTGCCGCCGGAGACCGCCGACAAGATGGAGGACCTGATCCCCGATCTTGAAAAGCAAGTGATCCCCGACTGCGGCCATTGGGTGATGTGGGAGAAGCCGGACGAACTGAACGCCCTCCTGCTCGATTGGCTCGGCCGCAAATACCCCGCCGCATAGCCGCGGCATTTAAAGCAGATTGGCGATAATTTTCGCGCAAATACGCCACGAGCTTTCGATAAATGCCCCCGCCGGCGCTGGGATTTTGAGAACATATTGGCGCCAGCCTCGTCATGACGAACTTCAGGGCGAGGGAGTGCGATATGACGGGCAGAACCGAAACATTAATCGCGGCGGCGGCCGCGGCGGCCATCGGCGCGACGCCGGCGGCGGCGATGGACCTAAACGAACGCCAAACGACGAAACTCTGGCACGAGCACGAAGGGCCGCGGCGGGAAGCCGGTCCGCTGCCGTTCTCAGGCTCCCGGGCTTATGTGACGGCGTTCGGCCGGCGCGCGTCGGCGGACAGCCAATTCCATCGCGACGAGCTGCGGACCGCGATCACCATGGGCAAGACCGCGCCGGGCTATCCCCAGCCGGCATTGGTCACCATGCGGCTGCGGATCGCCATGTGAGGCCAGCGCAATCTACTCGGCGCGAGCGCCGTCTAGGCGCCGCCAAGGCCGTGATACAAAGCGTCCAGGAGACGCACCGCACGCGGATCGCCGACCAGATGCGGCGACATCCGGTTCATCACATAGGCCGCCGTCAAACGCCGCTCCGGCGCGATCAGCACGCATGAGCCGCCGAACCCGGCATGGCCGAACCCGCTCGGGTCCGGGCCGAAATGGCCGCTGCGGTTGAGCATGACCCCGGCGGCCCAGGTCAGATGGAACGGCAGCACCAGATCGTCGCCTTCGATCCGCGGCGCGAGCGCCGCGGTCACCGCCGCGGGGTCGAGGCGCAGATCCGCCGGCGTCGCCTCCGGCGCCGCTAAGGGATGCAGAATCGCCGCCAAGCCCTTCGCGCTGGCCTGGCGGTGAGCGCCGGCTTCGGCATTGC
>CAYWWL010000468.1:0-1680 GCA_964461925.1 uncultured Caulobacterales bacterium
GACCGCCGCCGCCGCCAGCATAGGCGCCCCATTGGAAGCCGCTCATGCCTTCCTCCGTGCCGAGCTGGGTCATGGCGTAAAAGCCAATCGCCGCGATCACCGCGACGCCAGCGAGCGTCGTCACGACGCTGGTCAGGCGACCGATCACCGGCAACAGGCCGATGACGCCAAGCGCCGCAGCCACCGCCGACATGAACACCGCGCCGAAAATCGCGAGGCCTTTGGCGTCGCCTTTCGGCTTGCAGTCGCCGTCGATGGAGTACGCGCCATCGCGGAAGCACTGAATGGTGTTGCCGACATAGTCATACCCGGTGACGGTGTTGACCTTTTCGATGCCGCCGACTTCCGTCGCTGCGCCACCGAAAATCGGCGTGAAGAGTAGAATCGCAATCACTGCGACTGGTAGAAGAATTCGTAACATCCCAACCCCCGTTGGACCCCTAATTGAACATAAGGGTGAAACTTAACCGTTCGTACACCTTGTGCCAAGCGATTAGACGCAAGCCTAGCGCAACTTTGTGCTGATCAATCGTCCGTCAGACCGCATATTGCGTCGCAGCGCGGCGATTTAGTCGCAGAATCTCTGCGGTTGCAGCGGCTTAAGCCGAGTTGCGGCTTAACTGAGACACCAATTAGAAAATCTCCGGCGCCGCCCTGGGACGCCGATCCCACCCTCGTGGTAGGACCGCCCCAGTCCCGATATCGCCCGCCATAAGCCACCATAAGGAGAATCGCCCCATGGCCGCACCCGCCGCCCCCGCCGCGTCTGAAGGCTTTCGCCTCGCCGCGATCCAACCCGCCCCGGTTCTGTTCGACAAAGCCGCGTCGACGGAAAAAGCCTGCGCCTTGATCAAACAGGCCGGCGCCGGCGGCGCCGACTTCGCCGTCTTCGGCGAGACCTGGCTGCCCGGCTATCCGTTCTGGGTGGAGAGCGGCGTCAGCGACGCCACCTGGCGGGCGAGCGCGGATTACATCGCCAACGCCGTGGTCCTTGGCGGGCCGGAGACCGACGCTTTGTGCGCGGCGGCGCGCGACGCCGGAACCGACGTCGTCATCGGCGTCGCGGAGAAAGATCCGTTTACCGAGGGCTCGGTCTATTGCACCGCGCTCACCATCGGTCGCGAGGGCGCGATCCTCGGCCGCCACCGCAAATCGAAGCCGACCCACGCCGAGCGCATCATCTGGGCCGACGGCGACGGCGCCGGCCTGCGCCCGCATCGCCGTCCCTATGGATCGATCAGCGCCCTGAATTGCTGGGAGCACCAAATGATGTTGCCCGGCTACGCCCTCGCCGCCCAAGGCACGCAGATTCACGCCGCGCTCTGGCCCGGCTGGGAGAAAACGCCGGCTCAGGAAGAATATTGCTGGGCGCGGCAATTGCTGTTGTCCCGAGCCTTCGCCAGCCAAGCCGCCGCCTATGTGGTGTGCAGCGCCGGGCTGCGCCGGATCTCCGACATTCCCGCCGCCTACGCCGACTTCACCCCATGGGAGCACACCGGCCATTCCTACATTATCGACCCGCGCGGCGAAATCCTCGCCGGTCCGATGGAAGGCGAAGGCGTTCTCTACGCCGACGGCGACCTTAGCGTCGTGCGCGCCGCGAAAGCCGCCTGCGACATCGCCGGACATTATTCGCGTCCGGACGTTTTCGAATTCGACGTCGATCTAAGCCCGCATGAC
>CAYWWL010000469.1:0-1675 GCA_964461925.1 uncultured Caulobacterales bacterium
AGATGCCCGGCGCGTTGACGTCCACGAGACGACGTTCGGGCGCTTCGATGGGGCCTGTGCCGTCGATCGGATTGCCGAGCGGGTCGACGACCCGGCCCAAGAGACCTTTGCCGACCGGCACGTCCACAATGGCGTTGGTCCGCTTAACGGTGTCGCCTTCTTTAATGTCGCGGTCTTCGCCGAAGATCACGACGCCGACATTGTCGCGCTCCAGGTTTAGCGCCATGCCTTTGACGCCATTCGAGAATTCGACCATTTCGCCGGCCTGGACATTGTCCAGCCCATAGACCCGCGCGATGCCGTCGCCGACCGAGAGCACCTGACCAATTTCAGAAACTTCCGCGTCTTTGCCGAAGTCCTTGATTTGTTGTTTTAGGATTGACGAGATTTCCGCCGCTTGGAGCTCCATCGTGGTTCACGCCTCTTTTAGTTGGGATTTCAATCGATTGAGTTTGGACCGGAGCGAGGAGTCGACCATCATCGATCCGACCTTCACCACCAATCCGCCTAATAGTTCTGGATCGACCTTGGTCTCCAGATTGACCGCCTTGCCGACATAGCGCTCGATTTCACCGCGCAGTCGTTTGGCTTGATCATCGTTCAACGGCGCCGCCGACACCGCCTCGGCGTTGACTTCGCCGCGGTGCGCGCTCATCCGCTTAAAGAATGCGGCGATCATGTCCTCAAGCGCGAATAAACGCAGGTTGGTCGCCACAAGCCCAAGGAAGTTCTTGGTCAATGGCGCCAAGCCGGCGCGCTCAGCAATCGCTGCGATCGCGTCGCGCTTCTCTTCGCCGCCATAGACCGGGCTCTTAAGGAAGCCGCGCAGATCGTCGCTTCCTGCGATCGCCGCGCTCAGGGTCTTGAAGTCTGCTTCAATGCTGGCGAGCGTCTCTGCGCCTTCTCCGAGGCCAAGATCAAACAAAGCGTTGGCGTAGCGGGCCGCGACGCCGGATTCGCTGATTTGAGCGCTCGCCGCAGAGGCCGCTTGGCCGCCGCTAGATGCATTTTCGTCCATTGGCATGAACCGATAAGTCCTTTGATGCGCCGCCTCATTCGAGGCCATGCGAACCGCCGACGGCGCTTACGGAAACGCCCAAACGCCGACGGAAGAAGAAATCAAACCTAAGCTAAACGAACACGCGACGTTGTTTTGCGACGCCGCATCCGCTGAATTTCGGCGGGGGATAACATGGCCCTTTTAAGAGCGCAACAATATGTGGAAGCTCGCGATAATTTAACCGCGCAAAGACACCGCGCCGACGTCGCCGCCAAGGTTTTCCTGGCTGCGGCGGCTTGTCACAAGCCGCTTAAGACGCAGCGCCGGCTTTTCCACGATTCGCCAGCTCGCGATCGCCAAAAGCAGGGTGATCGGCGCTGAAATTGCGAAGTTCAACGCCCAGGATCCGGTTTGTAGCTGGGTCTCGATCATTTGTTGGACCGGCCAACCCCAGAGATAAACGCCGTAGGAATAATCGCCGAAGCGCGACAACCGGCGACCGACCCCCTGCAGCCAACCAGGCGGCGACAGCGCAAAGTAGAGCACTAAATAGACGCCGGAAATCGCGAACATAACCGTGAAGCTGCCGAACATAGCGGCGATCCACAATGTGATCGCGGCCCCGATGGCGGTCGACCGGGCCAATCGAATGGACGGCGCAAGGCACGACGCAAT
>CAYWWL010000470.1:0-1674 GCA_964461925.1 uncultured Caulobacterales bacterium
ATCGCGCGACCCGTGTCGGTCACTTTCTGTCCACGGACGAGACCCTCGGTGGAGTCCATGGCGATCGTGCGCACGGCGTTTTGGCCGAGATGCTGCGCAACCTCCAAGACTAGGCGGTTGCCGTGATTGTCCGTCTCCAAGGCGCTCAGGATCGCCGGCAGTTGCTGGTCGAATTCGACGTCCACAACGGCGCCGATCACCTGCGAAATACGGCCTTCATTGCTCATGGCTCTTTTCCTTCAGTTCGTCCGTCTAAAGCGCTTCCGCGCCCGAGATAATCTCGATCAATTCTTTGGTAATTTGCGCCTGACGCGCACGGTTGTATTGCAAGGTCAGCTTGTCGATCAGCTCGCCGGCGTTTCGCGTCGCGTTGTCCATAGCGGTCATCGACGCGGCCTGTTCCGAGGCGACGTTCTCCAACAAAGCGCGGAAGACCTGGATCGCCACGAAGCGCGGCAGCAAGGTCTCGAGAATCGCTTCCTCGTCCGGCTCGTAGTCATAGATCGCGCCCTTGAGGTCCGGCGTCTCGACGCCTTCCGGCGGCTGAGCTGGGATGATCTGTTGGGCGGTCGGCACTTGGCTGACGACGTTCTTGAACATGCCGAAAAACAAAGTAGCGACGTCAAATTCGCCCGCGTCGAACAGTTCGAGAACTTTCTCGGCGATCGCGTGCGCTTCGGTGAAGCTCACGGATTTCACTTCGACGAAATTCGTCTTCCAAATAATCAAGTCGCCATAAAGCCGACGGAGCTGATCGTCGCCCTTGCGTCCGACAGTGATGATTTTCACCGTCTTGCCGGCGCTTTGCAGCTTCACGATATGTTCGCGCGCGAGACGCACGATCGACGAGTTGAAACCGCCGCACAGCCCCTTATCGGCCGTCGCCACGATCAACAAATGGGTTTTGTCGTCGCCGGTGCCGCCGAGAAGCTTCGGCGCGTTCGGATTGTCCGCAGCGGCCGAGGTCAGATTGGCGAGCACCGCCTCCATCCGCTCGGCGTAGGGCCGTGCGGCGGTGGCGGCTTCTTCCGCGCGACGCAATTTCGCCGCGGCGACCATCTGTTTCGCCTTGGTGATCTTCTTGGTGGATTTAACCGAGCCGATCCGGTTTTTGAGTTCCTTCAGGGAAGGCATGCGCCAAGCCCCTCCCTATGCGAAGTTTTTCGAGAACGAGTCGAGCAGGTCGGTGAGCTGCTTCTCGGCGTCGTCGCTCAACTTACCGCTGTCACGTACGCCTGCGAGCAGGTCTGCGTGATCAGCGCGCAATTTGCGCAAAAGTTCCGCTTCGAATTCGCCGACTTTCTCTTTCGCGATCTTGTCGAGATAGCCGCGTACGCCGGCGAAGATAACGCATACCTGTTCTTCCACCAGAAGCGGGGAATACTGGTTTTGCTTCATCAGCTCGGTGAGCCGGTCGCCGCGATTGAGGATCTGCTGCGTCGTCGCGTCGAGGTCGGAGCCGAACTGCGCGAAGGCCGCCAGTTCGCGATACTGGGCCAACTCTCCCTTAATCTTACCTGCGACCTGTTTCATCGCCTTGATCTGCGCCGACGATCCCACACGCGACACCGACAGACCGACGTTCACGGCCGGGCGGATGCCCTGGTAGAAAAGATCAGTTTCAAGGAAGATCTGCCCATCGGTGATCGAGATCACATTGGTCGGAATATAGGC
>CAYWWL010000471.1:0-1659 GCA_964461925.1 uncultured Caulobacterales bacterium
AGGCGCTTTGAACATGTGGTGGGACGCCGATATTGACCGGGTGATGGCGCGCACGGCGGCGCGGCCGATCCCCCGTGGCGCGGTCCCGCGCGCGGAGGCGGCGGCGTTCGGCGGCGCCTTGTCCGCCCTGTCCGTGGCCCTGTTGGCGCTGGCGTCCAACTATGTCGCCGCCGGACTGCTGGCCTTTACGATCTTCTTCTATGTGGTGATCTATTCGATCTGGCTAAAACGCTCGACCCCGCAAAACATCGTCATTGGCGGCGCAGCCGGGGCTCTGCCGCCGGTGGTGGCATGGGCGGCGGTCAGCGGCGGCGCGCCGGTGGATGCATGGATCTTGTTCATGATCATCTTCTTGTGGACGCCGCCCCATTTCTGGGCCTTGGCGTTGTTCCGCGAAGGCGATTATGAGCGCGCCGGCATTCCGATGATGCCGAACGTCAAGGGACGCGTGTCGACCAAACGCCAGATCTTCGGCTATTCGGTTGTCTTGGCTGGCTTTGGCGTCGCCCCGTTTTTCACCAATCTCGCCGGCCCGGCCTACGCTGTCGTCGCCTTAGCGCTCGGCGCGCGTATGGTGCAGCACGCCTATCGGGTGATGCGCGAAGCCGATACGGAAACCGCGGCGGCGATCGCCTTGTTCAAGTTCTCGATCTTTTATCTTTTTGCGATTTTCGCCGCGATCCTCATTGAGAGCATCGTGCGGATCGCACTCTAAGGACCCAAAGGCATGGAAGAGCAAGAAAAGAAACGCCGACAGCAGCGCAATCTCGCCGTAGCGGGCGGCGTCGCCTTGTTCATCGTGCTGATTTATTTCGTCACCCTCGTACGGATCGGCGGGGCGGCGACCCAGGCCGGATGAGGCGGCTAAACGATGACGAAGGAAAACGGCATGACAGACGCGCTCGAAAAGCGCAACGCGGCCACGGCGACCAAGCTGGCGGCCGGTGTCGCGGCCATGGTGGCTTTGGCGTTCGCGGCGGTGCCCGCCTATAAGGTCTTTTGCCAAGTGACAGGGTGGGGCGGTACGACCCAGCGGGCCGAAGCCAACGCCAATCCGGTGTTGGCGCGAAAGATTACGGTCCGCTTCGATGGTACGGTGAGCCAGGGCCTGCCATGGCGATTTAAGCCTGAGCAAATTAGTCAAACCTTGCGTATCGGCGAATCCGGCCTCGCCCACTATGAGGCGGAAAACCTTTCCGACAAACCGATTGTTGGCCGGGCGTCGTTCAACGTCTCGCCGGCGAAAGCAGGCGTGTATTTCAGCAAAATTGAGTGTTTTTGCTTTACCGAACAGGTGCTCCAGCCGGGCGAGAAAGTGTCGATGCCCGTGCTCTATTTCGTCGATCCAAAATTGGCTGAGGATTCGAATCTCGACGAAGTCGAAACGATTACATTGTCCTATACATTTTTCCGATTTGACGACGGCGCGACCGAGTTGGCCGCGGCGAATTGATGCGACGTGCGGAAAGACTGTAAATTTCTCGGCTAGTGAGCTATTTCCTGGCTGATTCCAATGGATCCCGGCGACGGACGGCTGTATATGGCAGGCGATGGGTCGGACGAACGACAAGATAAAAGACGAGCGGAGCGATTATGGCTGGCGATGAAGTGAAGCACGAATACCACTTGGTGAATCCTTCCCCATGGCCTTTGGTTGGG
>CAYWWL010000472.1:0-1655 GCA_964461925.1 uncultured Caulobacterales bacterium
TTTTGGCGACGGCGCCTCAAACCAGGGCCAAGTCTTCGAAGCCATGAACATGGCTCAGCTCTGGCATTTGCCGACTGTCTTCGTCATCGAAAACAACCAATACGCCATGGGCACCAGCGTCCAGCGGGCGCACTCCGACACGCACTTGTATCGCCGGGGCGCGGCGTTCGGCATCCCTGGCAGCGAAGTTGACGGAATGGACGTTCTGGCTGTTCGGGAGGCCGCGCGCGAAGCGATGGACCATGCGCGTCGGGGCGACGGCCCGTATATATTGGAAATGAAGACGTATCGCTATCGCGGCCACTCCATGTCCGACCCAGCGAAATACCGCACTCGGGAAGAAGTCGATGACGTGCGCGAGCATTCCGATCCGATCAAACGGTGCGAGCAGCGCATTCTCGACGGCGGTCACGCGGACGCAGATCGCTTGAAGGAAATCGACAAAACCGTGAAGGCGGTGGTCAAAGAGGCGGCGGACTTCTCCCTGGAGAGTCCAGAGCCGGATCCGTCCGAGCTATACACGGACGTATTGGCCTAAGCCAAAGCGGACGTCAGAAACGCGTCGAACATGATCACCGTCCACAATTCCTGGGAATTGTCATTGGTCCCAGCGCGATGCCGGGCGATCATCTTGTTCACGGTCGCTTCGTCGAAATAGCCCGAGCTACGCCAAGCGATTGACTCCTCAAGTCGGCGCAACGGACCGTCGCGCCGGGCGAGCCAATTCTTAAGCGGCATCCCGAAACCTTTTTTCTTTCGGAACAGCGTCGTCTCCGGCACGCGGTTGCGCTGGGACGCTTTCAACACGCGCTTGCCGGCGCCCTTGGTCAATTTGAACTCTGTCGGCATTGCGAAGACGCGCGCCGTGAGCGCCGGATCGAGGAAGGGCAACCGAACTTCCAAGCTGTGCGCCATGGCGGCGCGATCGACCTTCGCGAGCATCCGCCCCGGCAACCAGGTCCGCATATCGATCGCTTGAGCGAAGCGAACCGGATCAGCGACGGGATCGACGTCAATGTCCGCGGCGACGTCCTCAATCACCGATGTCGAGCGATAATCGCCTAGCGAGGCCTTGAAATCCGCCGACATAATCGCGGCCATGCGTTCGGGCAGATTAGCGCCGGCGGCGCGGGCGTATGCGGCCACGGTGCTCTCCGCAAGCGCTTGCAAGGTGGTCTTCAAACGCAACGGACGGGGGGCCCAATCGAGCTTCGGATAGGCTGCGCCGACGGCCCGGATCATGCGCGTCGCCGCGCCGCTGGGTATGCGATTGCGAATCGACGCCTCGGCGGCCCAAAGCGGGTAGCGACGGTATCCGGCGAAAATCTCGTCGGCGCCGTCGCCCGATAACGCCACGGTGACGTGCCGGCGCGCCGTGTCGCAGACTAAATAGGTCGGTAAGGCGGAACTGTCGGCGAACGGCTCGCCATAGACGTTGGCGATCCGAGCGATCAAGTCGTCGACGTCAATTTGCAGCTCCGCTTCGTGATGATCCGCCTCGACGCGCTCGGCGATCTGTCGCGCTTCGTTGCGTTCGTCAGCGTCGGCGTCGTCGAACCCGACTGTGCATGTGGTGGGCGCAGGACCCTGCGCCGCCATTGACGTCACTAAGGTGGCTGAATCGACGCCCCCGGAAAGAAAGGCCCCGAGCGGCA
>CAYWWL010000473.1:0-1648 GCA_964461925.1 uncultured Caulobacterales bacterium
CGTCAAGCTCTTGGTCAGCGCAAGTACGGTCGGTTTTCGCCGAGAATTTTATCGCGTTGACGCACAAGGATTTGTCGCCGCCCGCCAGGCGGCGCTCGCCATCGCTCGATTCGATCAGCCCGTAGACATAGTAGTGATCGCTTGCCAGTTCGCCTTTTATGACCTTTGAGCAAGCGCCTGGTTCGAGGAACCACCAACCGCGCGATTTGTAGTGCTCGCCGTCGGGTTCGGCGATCGCGGACCAGACAGGGGCGTCGGCTTTGTTGCAGAAGAAAAAGCCAAGCTTCGCTTCGGCCGCGTTGGCCATCTCCACCAGAAAGTCGATTGTCTCATTGTCGACCACGGCGCCCTCGCCAAGGCTATGTTTTTTGCGGAAAGCGGCGAGGTCGCGCTGGGTTTTGCGCCCAAGCGATCCGTCTATCCGTCCTGTCGCCGCCCCGACGTCGCGCATCAACCGTTGAATGCCGGCGACCTCGGCGCTGAAGACGCTGAAATTTTCCGATTCGGCGAAATCGGTCTGCCAGCTCCCCTTCGCCTCGGCGGTGACGTCGACGGTGAAGAAATTGCGCTGTTTCGATGGATCGTTTTTGCAGATCTCTTGGTTGCGCAGATTGAAAAAGCCAGTGTTCTCAACGCATAGTGGCGTGTCCCCGGACCACGCCCGGAGCGGCCCCTTGTGGCCAGGGATCGCTTCGGCATAGACGAAATAGCGGCCGGGGTCCGTCGGCTCGGTCAAAACGACCTTGCATTGGCCAGGACGCAGTCGCCACCATCCACGCGTCGCCAGCCGGTCGCCATCGACATATGCGATCGCCGCGGACAAAACATAACTCGTCTTATTGCAAAGGCTGTATTTCGCGTAGGCCCCGCCACTCGTAAAGAAGGTCAGGAATGCCAAGGCCGCCAAAAATCGAACCATCTTATGCATGAACCGCAAACGCCTTACTCTTGTTTGAACCGCCAGTAGATACACTAATAGATCTAAACCATGCGACGCGCCAGACAATCTAATTCAGCCGATACTGAAGCGCCGATCAAGCTTTTCGGCGCCGCAATGGGGCGTCAGCCAGCGCATAATGCTGATCTGAAATGACGGTGCAAGAAGCAGTCACGAGAAGCGAGATAGAGCCTCGCGAGGACGCAGGCGTCCGGGTCAAAGTCCTTTTTCCCGCGCCGTTGCCAAAGCCTTTCGACTATTTGGCCCCTGCAGATCTCCCGCCGGGGACATTCGTTCGCGCGCCGTTCTCCGGCGGCGAGAAAATTGGCGTCGTCTGGCCAGGCGAAGACGCGGCGGGAGAGACATTCTCCGCCGATAAATTGAAAACGGTTCTGAGCGTCATCGACGCCCCGCCGCTCAGCGCTTCACTTCTCCGGTTTATCGCCTGGGTCGCTGACTACTCCCTCGCGCCCCTGGGCTCAGTGCTGCGGCTCGCGATTCGCAGCGGCGAGGCGGCTTTGGCTCCGTCGCCGATCAACGCCTACCGGCTCTTCGCTGAGGCCGATCAGTCCGCGGTGAAGATGACCGAGGCGCGACGATCGGCGCTCGCCGTCGCGTCGGCCACGCCGCGCACGGTCGCCGATCTAGCCACAGCGGCGAGGGTCGGCGAGGGCGTCGTCCGTGGGCTCGTCAAGGCGGGCCTCCTTGAAT
>CAYWWL010000474.1:0-1638 GCA_964461925.1 uncultured Caulobacterales bacterium
CCTCGAAGTCGATATCCTCGGCGTCGCCATCCTTGCCAGGCTTGCCGCCGGCCAGGGCCGCGGGATCGGGCATGCCGCCGGGCAAACCGCCCATGCCGCCAGGCGCGCCGCCCATGCCAGCCAGCTGCGCAGCCATATTCTTCATCCCGCCCTTGCCCATTTTCTTCATCATGTCCGCCATCTGGCGGTGGGCTTTGATCAGCTTGTTGATTTCTTGGACGCTCGTGCCGGACCCCTTGGCGATGCGCTTCTTGCGCGACGCGTTCAAGATTTTTGGTTGGGCGCGTTCTTTTTTCGTCATGGAGCTGATTATTGCTTCTTGACGAACGATCTCTTTGTCGTCGAGGCCGCCGGCTTGGTCGACCATTTTCTTCATCTTGCCCATGCCGGGCAGCATGCCGAGAATTGCGCCCATCCCGCCCATATTGCGCATCTGTTTGAATTGTTCGGCGAGGTCGTTCATGTCGAACTCGCCTTTGGCCATGCGCTTCGCTTGCCGCTTGGCCTTCTCGATATCCATTTCCTCGGACGCTTTTTCGACCAAGGATACGATGTCGCCCATGCCGAGGATTCGGCCCGCCATGCGCTCCGGATCGAACGTGTCGAGGGCGTCCATTTTTTCGCCGACGCCAACGAACTTGATTGGCGCTCCGGTGACGGCGCGCATCGACAACGCCGCGCCGCCGCGGCCGTCGCCGTCTAGCCGCGTTAAAACGACGCCAGTCACCGGCAGTCGTTCCTTAAATTTCTCCGCAGTCTGAACAGCGTCCTGACCCGTCAGCGAGTCGAGAGCCAGCAGCGTCTCGATTGGTTTCGTGAGTTGATGGATTTCCGCGACTTCCGCCATCAATTGTTCGTCAATGGACAAACGGCCGGCGGTGTCGAGCATGACCACGTCTGCCCCGGCGAGCTTCGCCGCCTCCATAGCGCGCTTGGCGATCTGCACCGGCGATTGGCCGGGAATGATCGGCAGGGTTTTCACGCCGGTCTGTTCGCCGAGGATCTGCAATTGCTCCTGCGCCGCCGGACGACGAGTGTCCAGGGACGCCATCAAGACTTTTTTCTTGTCGCGTTTTTCAAGCCGCGCAGCGATCTTCGCCGTGGTGGTGGTTTTGCCGGAGCCTTGCAAGCCGACCATCAGGATTGGCGCCGGCGGGGACATGGCTAAGTTCAACGCGCTGTCGCCGCCGTCGGGGCCCTGCGGACCGCCGAGCATGTCGACCAGCGCGTCGTGGACGATTTTGATGACCTGCTGGCCTGGCGTGACCGACCGCAAGACCTCTTGCCCGATCGCCCTTTCCTTCACCTTGGCGACGAAATCCTTGGCCACCGGCAGCGCAACGTCGGCTTCCAAGAGGGCGATACGGACCTCGCGCAGGGCCGCCGTCACGTCCTTTTCCTCGAGGGCGCCGCGGCCACGCAAGCCTTCAAAAATGGATCCTAGCCGATCGCTGAGGTTCTCAAACATGCCGTTTCCTTCTTTCCATCGAGGTTTCACGCCGCCCGCGTCCCAAATGTTCGGCAAAACGCCAAACGCCGCCGCGAGGGCGTTACCCCGGCGGCGGGACATCCCCGGCCCCATTCCCATGTGTTACAGCGACTTTGTTTATGATTGAGAATGCACCTTTCATGTCTCTC
>CAYWWL010000475.1:0-1612 GCA_964461925.1 uncultured Caulobacterales bacterium
GGCGAACCGCGAAAATGGTCTTGGAGATCACCACCGAAGACAAGCCGTTTCTCGTCGACTCGATCAGCGGCGCCTTGGCCGATTTAGGCAAGCCCGTGTCGTTCTTCGTCAACGCGGTGGTCGACGTGCGTCGCGGCGCCAATGGCGAACGGGTCTATGGCGACGCCGGGTCGCCGATGCGCGAGTCGTTGATCCGGGCGGAAATGGATCCGCCGGTGGACGATTCCGAAGTCGAAGAGATCCAGAGCGAGATTCAACGGGTGCTCGACGACGTCGCCTTGGCGGTCGCGGACTGGGAGCCGATGCGCGCCCGCTTGGCCACCTGCATCGCGCAATTGGAACGCGCGCGCCCGAAAGGCGTCGATCGCGAAGATCTGCGCGAGGCGATCGATTTCCTCAAATGGCTGTGGGACAACCGCTTCGCTTTCCTCGGCGTGCGTCGCTATGACTATTCGGTCGAAGACGGCGCCGCGCAGTTCGTCCACAACCAAGACGCCGACCTCGGCATCGCCCGGGACGTCGGCAAGCGGATCCTGAAATCCACCTATAATGACGACGGCACGCCGTCCGACGCCGTCCTCGACTTCATGCAGTCGGGCGAACCGATCCTGGTGGCCAAAGCGAACGTGAAGTCGACGGTGCACCGCCGGGTGCACATGGACTATCTCGGCGTGAAGTCTTACAGCGTCGACGGCCGGGTGACCGGCGAGGAACGCTTCGTCGGCCTGTTCACCGCGGACGCCTATAACCGTCCGGCATCGGACATTCCGCTGCTGCGCGCCCGGGTGCGCCAGATCGCCGAGGACGCCGGCTTCGTGCCCGGCGGCCACAATGAAAAAGCGATCCGCAACATTCTCGAAACCTTCCCGCGCGACGAGATGTTCCAAAGCGACGTGCCGTCGCTGCGCGAGAACGCGCTCGGCATCCTGCGGCTCTATAAGCGCCCGCGCGCTAAACTATTCCTGCGGCGCGATCGTTTCGACCGCTTCGTCTCCGCCTTGGTGTTCGTGCCCCGCGACGTGTTCTCGTCGTCAGTGCGCGAGCAGATCGGCTCAGTCCTCGCCAACGCTTTCGAAGGCCGCGTCGTCGCGTTCAATCCGCACTTCGGCGACGCCGCCCTGGTTCGGGTGCACTTCATCATCGGCATCGATCCTGGCGCGCCGGAAGGCCCAGGCGTCGCCGAGCTGACCCGGCAATTGCGCGCAATAACCCGTGAGTGGTCCGACGATCTGCTCGACGAAATGCGCCGGCGCAATGGCGGCGTCGCGCCGCGCGGCTTGTTCGCTAAATATGAGCACGCGTTCGATCCGAGCTACGTCGCCAATACCGACCCGACCACCGCCCTCGACGACATTGAAATCATCGAAGCCCTCGACGACGGCCGGCCGGCGCTGCGGGTGCACCGCAGCCCGAAAGGCGACGACAGCTCGGTCGACATCAAATTGTATTGCCGCGCAGCGCCATTCCGCCTCTCGGACTTAATTCCGAGCATGGAGAATTTGGGCCTCTGCGTGATTCAGAAGGACGGCTATGTCGTCACCCGCGCTCTTGACGAAGACACCACCGACGAGCCGGTCTTCATCAGCGACTTCCACACCAAAGAATTGCAAGG
>CAYWWL010000476.1:0-1605 GCA_964461925.1 uncultured Caulobacterales bacterium
CACTCCCCTGCGCCTCGCCGGCTATAGCCCGGCGGCGCCGGCGGCTGTCGGGCGGGCGATCCCCGGACCTAAATTGTCGAAAGCGCCGCCTGCGCCGGCGCCCGTATCGCCGCCGCCGCGCGCGTTCCCGCCTGAAACGCCTGTCCTTTCGCCGCCAGGCCTACCAGTGCCGTTCATCGTGCCGCCGCCCGGCATGGTTCCACCTGAGCCGCCATGCGATCCTGAAGCCGACGATCATTGCGATCCAATGGAACCGCCGATGGAGCCGCCGGTTGAAATGGCTGAACCAGGCGCCATCGGGCTCTCCCTTATCGCTTTGCTTGGCGTGGCGCACGTCGCTCGTCGGCGCGTCGCTAAATCAGAACGATTGCGGCAAGCCCCAAGAATACGAAAAAGCCGATAACGTCCGTGACCGTGGTCACGAACACGGCTGACGCGACGGCGGGGTCCTGCCCCGCCCGTTGCAGCGATAACGGCACTAAAATCCCGGCCAGCGCCGCGGCGACGAGATTGATCACCATCGCCACGCCGACGACCAAACCTAGGTCCAGCCCAGCCGCGCTGTCTTCATAAGCCAGCGAATACCAAATCCCCGCCAACGCCCCCATTATGATGGCGAAAAGAACGCCATTCAGCATGCCTACTTTCGTCTCGCGCCAGACGATCCGCGCCGCGTTGGAGGTGGTGAGTTCTTTGGTCGCCAATGATCGCACGGCGACAGTCAGCGTTTGCGTGCCGGCGTTGCCGCCCATGCTGGCGACGATTGGCATCAACACCGCCAGAGCCACTACCTGGCTGATCGCCGCATCAAATAGCGAAATCACTAGCGACGCGAAAATCGCCGTCGCCAGATTGACGGCGAGCCAAGAGAACCGCGAGCGGACGGTTTCAAGGACGGTGTCAGTGATGCCCGTGTCCGCTTCCACGCCCGCCAGCGCCAGCATGTCTTCTTGCGTTTCTTCCTGGACGATCTCAACGACGTCATCCACGGTGATCATGCCGGTAAGTCGGCCGCCAAGATCAACGACAGGCGCTGAGATCAGATTGTATTTGTCAAACAGGAAACCGACTTCCTCTTTGTCCGTATCAACGCGAACGGTATGGAAGTCGGGCGACATAATGTCTTCGATCTTCGTTTCGCGCGGGGTCTTCAATAGGGTCGACAAAGTCACCGCGCCAATGGGCTTGAATGAGGGGTCGATCACGAAGACTTCGTAGAAACGATCCGGCAAGTCGTCGGATCCGCGCATTCGATCGATGATCTGGCCCACCGTCCAATATCCCGGCGCAGCGAAGACCTCCCGCTGCATGACCCGGCCGGCGCTGTCCTCTTCGTAGTCAAACGCCTGACGCAGAGCGATCCGATCCTGCAGCGGCACTTCGGCGAGAATTTCGTCCCGGCGTTCTTCGTCTAGATCCTCAAGAATGAACGCGGCGTCGTCGGTATCGAGTTCGGCGACGGCCTCGGCGACAGTTTCCGGCTCCATGGCCAGAACGACTTCCTCGGTGAGGCCGGCATCAAGCTCGGCGAGCGCCTCAGCGGGCATCTCATCGCCGAGAATTTGCACCAATTCGGCGCGTCGACTCTCGTGCAACAGCGCGATC
>CAYWWL010000477.1:0-1598 GCA_964461925.1 uncultured Caulobacterales bacterium
ACTCGACATTGATACTCGAAGTGACATCTATTCGCTGGGCGTTTTGCTCTATGAGCTTTTGACCGGTTCCACGCCGTTTGAGCGCGGCCGATTCGATTCGGTCGGGTTAGACGAAGTACGTCGCATCATTCGTGAAGAAGAACCGCCAAAGCCTAGCACGCGATTAACGACGGCAGCAGCAGCGACGTCAACCGTGTCATCGCCTCGTCACCGCACGCCGGCTCAACTTTCGCTGGCGGTTCAAGGCGATCTGGATTGGATCGTCATGAAGACGCTGGAAAAAGATCGAAGACGGCGATACGAGTCGGCCAGTGAATTGGCCGACGATCTGAATCGATTCCTGAATGAACAACCGATCAAAGCGCGACCGCCCTCGCAATGGTACCAGCTGAAAAAATTCGCTCGTAGAAACAAAGCCGTCATCGTCACGGTATCCTTGATCGCCGCTGCCATGATCGTGGGATCGGGCATCAGCCTTTGGCAAGCCTCAGTCGCATTCGCCGAACGAAACGAAAAAGACGCCGCTTTGAAAAAGGCGGTCAAACTTCAACAAGAAGCCGATTCGGCCCGCAAAGAAATCGCACAATTTGCCGCTCGGATGAAAGAGGCAAACGTGCTGGTGACCAGCGGACGAGCCCACGCCGATTCCGGCCGTTGGTCGGACGCCTACGACGACTTCTCCGCCGCGATCGAGACACAGCCGAACTACTACAACGCTTGGACCGAACGAGCTTCACTGGAGGTCAAGCTCGGACTTTGGGACTTGGCGGCAACCGACTACGCAAAGGCGATTGAGTTGGGCGTGCCGGCGGACAATCCGGCGAATTGGGGTATCCCACAACTCTTTCTGTTGGGTGGCGATACGGAAAGCCATCGACGGTACTGCACGGAAATGCTCCGTCAAACCGAGGAGCAAAACGAGAAGCCATCAACCGCGCTTATTCGCAGCTGCGTCGTCGCTGCAGTTCCCCCTGGCGATCCAGACGCCATGGCGGACGAAGCGCTTTCGCTCGTCGCTGCCATCGACGGCGAAGCCTTTCGAAATTCGTCACGCCCACCGGGTCCGCCACGTGGCCGGCGACCTGGCGGCCCCTTTCCGTGGATGGATAACGGACCGTGGATCGATGGCGGCGAACCGAGGCCCGTCGGGCCACCTGAGAATCGCCAGCCGAAACGAAGTCGACATCCGCGCGGCGGAAATCACTATACGGCCGGTTTGGCGCTCTATCGCGCGGAACGTTACCAAGAAGCGGTCAAACAACTCCAAGAGGCGCTCGACGATTCACACTGGCGGGCCAGAGGAATCGTCTACCCGGCCCTCGCAATGGCTTACCACCGAATCGGCGATGCGGAAAAAGCACGGGCCGTATTTGAACAGTCAGAGCAAGAAATTGACGGCTGGACGGAAGCGATCCAGCAGGGCCCCGTCGGCTTCATGCCGATTCCCTGGTTCGACTGGATCGAATGCCTGATCCTGCATCGTGAGGCGTCGATCCTGCTGACCGGATTCGCACCCGCCGATGACCCGCGGCTTCGTGAAGTTCAAGCACGCGCGCGACAGCTCGTCTCGAGTGAAACCCAGCTCCCACGCTAGCGCA
>CAYWWL010000478.1:0-1584 GCA_964461925.1 uncultured Caulobacterales bacterium
CCCCAGACCGCGCGAGCCCGGTCCCGATGCGTCCTCGCCGATCCGCCCGCCTGGATACGCCCCTTCGGCCGCCCCCTTGGATGCGCCCGCTTCTGTCGTAAAACTTTCTTCGCGGCGCGCGCCGATTTCGCTTGCAAGGCGATGCATTTGGGCCTAGCGGCTGCGGCAGAGGCGGCGCAGTCCGTCCTTTCCACAAAAATGAGGCGATCATGGTGCAGCTTATTTCAGCGGTTGCGGCGCTGCTTTTGGCCGCGGCTATTCTTCTGGTCGGCAACGGCCTGCAACTGACCTTGCTGGCGGTGCGCGCCAATTTGGAGGGCTTTCCCTCGGCGTTGATCGGCGTCCTGATGGCGTCCTACTTCGCCGGCTTCGTGCTTGGCTGCCGCTTCAATCCGGGCTTTATCAGCTCGGTCGGGCATATCCGCACTTTCGTCGCCCTCGCCTCGGTCGCCTCGGCCGCCGCCTTAATCCATCCCTTGGCGGTGGACGCGGTCGCCTGGTCGGTGTTGCGCGGGATCACCGGGTTTTGCTTCGCCGGCCTGATCATGATCATCGAAAGCTGGCTCAATGAGCGCGCCAGCAACGCCGATCGCGGCAAACTCTTGTCGATCTATCGCGTGGTCGACTTGTCGGCGGCGGTGGTGGGCAACGCGCTATTGGCCACGGCGAGCCCGGCGAGCTTCCATCTGTTCGCGATCACGTCGATCCTGATTTCCGTCGCCCTTGTGCCCGTGGCGCTTACCCGCACCGCCGCGCCGCAGCCGATCGAGACCGCGCGGCTCGACATCCCGAAATTGTTTCGCGTCTCCCCCGTGGCGGCGTTCGGCGCGCCGGCGATCGGCCTGTCCAACGCCGCCTTCTGGGCCATGGGGCCGGTCTATGCGCAAAAGCTCGGCTATAGCGACGCCGTGATCGCCGCCTTTATGAGCGCGGTGATCCTCGGCGCGGCGTGCCTGCAATGGCCTTTGGGCTGGCTGTCCGATCGCATCGATCGACGCATCGTCATGGTCGGCGCGGGGATCTGCGGCGTCGCCGCCTCCATGGCGCTCGCCCGGTTCGGCGGCGAGGGTCAAACCATGGTGTTGATCTGCGGCGCGGCGTTCGGGGCCTTCGTCTTGCCGATGTTCGGCATCAACGCCGCCCACGCCAATGACCACTCTGCGCCCGGCGAGGCGGTGGCCACCAATGGCGGCCTCTTGCTCTTGCACGGTCTCGGCTCGGTGGTCGGGGCGATGCTTGGCGGCGTGATCATGGCGGCGTTCGGCCCCGCCGCGGTGTTCGTCTATATCGGCGCGGTCTATGTGGTCCTCGTGGCGTTCGTCTTTATCCGGATCTTAAGCGGCGACGCAGTGCCGCAGGAGGATAAAACGCCGTTCGCTCCGGTGCCGCGTTCGGCCGCGCCCACGGTGTTCGAGCTCGGCGGCGACGAAGACGAGGACGAGGATCTGGCCACCGGCTATAATTGATCAGCACTCGACGACGTTCACCGCGAGGCCGCCTTCGCTGGTCTCTTTGTATTTCGACGACATGTCGAGCCCGGTCTGGCGCATGGTTTCGATCACCTGGTCGAGAGAGACCTTGGCC
>CAYWWL010000479.1:0-1580 GCA_964461925.1 uncultured Caulobacterales bacterium
TTCTGGGAGACGCCAGGCGTCGGCCAGCCGACCACGAATATGCAGCAAGCGTTTCGGGGTCATCTGGCGGTGTTGATCGACGAGGGCACCTATTCTGACGGCGAAACCTTCAGCGCCGGCGTGCGGGCGCTGGGGCTCGCGCCGCTGATTGGGACCCGAACCGCCGGCGCCGGAATATGGTTGTCAAACCGAAGCCGACTGTCGGACAACGGCATGGCCCGAATTGCGGAATATGCGCAATACGGACTCGATGGACGGTGGCTAATCGAGGGGCGCGGCGTGACGCCGGACATTGAAGTGGAAGATCTGCCGCGAGAAAGCTACCTTGGCGTCGATCGTCAGATCGATGCAGCGCTAGAGAATCTCAACATTAGGATGGAAAGCGACCCAATGCCCGCGCTCAAAGGGGCGCCCTTGCCGCCCCTTGGCGGGTACGGCCGGGACGTCGAACCTATGGCGCCTGAGCGGAACTAAAATTTCATTTGCGGGCGGCCGTCCTCAGTACTGGAGGGCGTTGTTACGTCGTCGGCGTGGTGACCTCTGATTGGAGGGCGATGCTGAAATGCGGCGTTCTGCGACGCTCGCTGGACAGTGCGCGCAGGGCGTCTCCGTCATCCGTCGCCGCCCCCAGAAACGATCACCGAGAAAGATCCGTCTCGACACGAAAGGGCGCGCCTCTTTGCGTTAACCATGGCGCCGAGCAATGCCTCATTCCCGCCGCGCGATAATGCAGCGTCACGCCGGCAATCGTCGCGGGCGGTCAATTGAGCCTTTTTGGCTTGTTTGCGATCGAAAATCCCGTCCAGGTGGGCGTTAACCATACTTTCTGTCTACAGATGAATGTATTGCTCGACTTGTGGCAAGCATTCTGCGTAGCCTTCTCCACAGTATATGGAGAGTATATGATGATTAAGCACCTTGCCGCATCCATCGGCGCAGCCGTTGTCTTGGGAATTTCCTCGGCGTCCGCGGCGATACTGGAATTTGAGAACGTGGCGCCGAACGGCAGCCTGGTTAACGTCAATCCAGCGGCGCCGTATACTGAGGATGATTTCACGATCACGCCGACGACAAACCAGTCCGCCGTATTCGATGCTAACGCCGCGTTCGTCATGGTCGGTCGTAACAGCAGCTGGCTCGGCGCCGACGAAAGCAATTCGCTCATGTTGACGGGCGGTCCGACCGGGGCGTTCGATCTCATCAGTCTTATCGTCGGCCCGTCGACGATCGCCGCGTCCCAGTCCATCAATTTCACGATCATGACCACTGACGTGAATTCGATGGTGTCGATGTTGACGTTCAACAATCTTGTGTCGGCGACGCTGTTGAACCTGAATCTGACGAATCTCGTCAGCGTCAAATTCTCGGCGAGCGACGATTTCGCTCTCGACAATATCAGCCTTGAATCAGCGGTGGTTCCGGCGCCGGCGGCGTTGCCGCTCTTCCTTTCCGCGCTCATCGGCGGGCGGCTACTGCGCCGTCGCCGCGCCGGATAGTCGGCGCTTCTCTTCAGGCGCCGGAAGGCGGCATTGAGGACGTGCTGACGGCGCGAACCGCGCGCCGTCTTCCACGGCCCGGTG
>CAYWWL010000480.1:0-1578 GCA_964461925.1 uncultured Caulobacterales bacterium
CTCGTCGATCCCGCGCACCGGGTGCTCGCCCGCCGCCAAGAGCGCGCGCACCTCGCTCCATTGCTCCGTGTCCGGTTCAGGCAAGTCCGGCCGGGCCGGCGTCGCCAATAGTTTGAACAAAGCGAACAAGCCTATTAGCGCCACGGCGAAGGCTAAAGGTCGCCCGGCGATGCCGATCTTCGGGTGCAGGACAAGGCTCCACCAAGGGGCGTCGGCGAAGCCTGATTGGTGCCCCGCCCATAGCGCGGCGCCAATGCCTGCGGCGAGCACCACCATGGTCGCCATGGCGAACCATAGCGGCGAGAAGGTCAGTGCGCGGAAGCTCGATTTTCGGAAAAACGCGGGCTTCGCCGCGATCATCAGGGCCGCCGGGGCCAGATACAGGATCGCCTTAAACAGATCCGGCTTGGTCATTAGCACCGCCGAGACGACGCCATGGATCATCGCCGCAAGGGCGACAAGAAAAGCGATCCGCACTCGTCGGTAGAGCCCGACGGAGACAATCATCAGAGCGACGCCGCCGGCGGCGGCGGCGAAGTTCGGCAATTCAGCGATGGCCGAGCGGATCGGCCCATGGGCGCCCTCCGCCATGGCGGGATTGACCGCGGTGAAGATCGAATAGGCGCCGAGGGCGAATGCAAGGGCGGCGAATATGCGCGGCGCTTCGGCGAAAACGAACCGCCGCGCCGCAGCGCCCGCGCCCGGCGTCGGACCTTCCGACGCGGCAGTTTTATTGGCGTCGCTCATCGTCGTTTTCCGCTCGTCGACCGGCCTGCATGTCGCGCACGTCGGTCGCGATCAACGCGGCGATTTCCGCGCGCAAGAGCGACACATGGCTTTCCTCAGGCAAACCTGTGATCCGTCCGAAACCGACATTGGCCTCCGCCGTCCGGGCCGCCGGGGCGTTGCCGCCGCCATCGGCCGAGTTCGAGTAGACTGCGAACGGCATGCGCTCGACATTGCCGGCGTGCAAATAGTCCGCGCCGGGGTCGACCGCGCTCATCTCCGCGCCGGTGGTGAAATACTGCCCTGCGAGGGTCAGGCTGCGTTGTTTGTCGCTTTGCTGTTGCGGCGGCAAGGACAACGGATCGCCAGAGGTCCAGGCGACGATGCGGGTGAGGCCCAGTTTCGCCGCGACCCCGCCGATCCCTGTGATCGGCTTGACCACGCTCATGATCCGCCCGACCCGGGGATGATCCAACATTCGCGGATGCACCGCGTCGATCAGCACCACGCCGGAGAGTTCCGCCGGGTAGAGATTGGCGAAGGCGTGGCCGCGCAGGCCCGCCATAGAGTGACCGATATAGTAATACGGCGGCGCCAGCCCGACAGCGTCGGCGAGCCGGCGCATATCCTCCACATGGAAGCGCGGCGACGGCGGCGTGTCCGACGGCGCCGCGTCGCTCCAGCCAAGGCCTGCTCGATCATAGAGGCAGACCCGAAAATCCTGTTTTAGCGCTTCTTTGATCCACCAGCCGTCGGCGTAAACGCCAAAGGCGCCGGCGTCATAGATCACCGAGGGCGCGTCTTGCGGCCCTTCGCACAAAGCGTGAAGGCGTCTGCCCTCGCCCACGTCCA
>CAYWWL010000481.1:0-1569 GCA_964461925.1 uncultured Caulobacterales bacterium
TACACTCTTTCCCTACCCGATCGGACCCGCTCTCGCCTTCGCCGCTTCCGTCGCCGCGATCGGCGTCGGCCTTTTCATCATTATACGATTTATATTCGCCGCAGCGCCGGTGTCCGTCGGCGATGATTACGAGTTCACGCGCTTGCGGTTCGCCGCCGCCGACTATCGGTCGCTCGACGGCTGGGAGACGGACAGCGTCGGCGAGGCGCTGGAAGCGTTCTTGTTGTCGTGCGAGCGCTGGCGCGACGCGCCGGACGATCGCCCCGCCAATCGATTGGAGAATCTCGGCCCCGTCGTCGCCGGCGTCGACAGTCTCGCGGGCGCGCTCGGAGATTGGCGCGGCGTCTGCGAAAGCGCACGCCGGATCGTCGCCAATGGCTACGCCAGCGACCTTGCGCTTAGCGGCGCGGCGCGCGCGTTTTTCGAATCCGAGTTCACGCCCATCGCCGTGCGCCAAGAGTTCGCGCCGCGCCCTGACGGCCCCGCCCGGGGACGTCCGCCGCGGCTTGACCCGGCTGGGCTCGCCACTGGTTATTTCGAGCCGATCTACGCGGCGTCGAAGTTTCGCAATGGCCCGCATACCGCGCCGGTGTTCATGCGCCCGAGCGATCTTGTGTCGGTCTCCCTGGCGCAATTCGATTCCTCCCTCGCCGGCAAGCGCATCGCCGGCATGGTCGAAGACGGCCGCCTGACGCCCTACCCCGATCGCGCCGACATCAATCGCGGCGCCCTTGTCGGCAAAGCCGTCCCCCTCGCCTTTATGGATCCGAACGAGCTGTTTTTCTTGCAGATCCAAGGCTCCGGCCGGTTGCGGTTCACGCCGGAGGACGAAATCCGCGTCGGCTATGACGGGCAGAACGGTCGTCCCTATTACGCTATCGGGCGCAGCCTGATCGATCGCGGCGACGCGACGCGCGAGAATATCAGTATGCAGCTTATCTTCGATTGGTTGCGGAACGCGCCTGCCGACGCCGCCGCGGCTCTGCGCGAGGAAAACCAATCCTATGTCTTCTTCCGCGAGTTGGACGATTTGCCGAGCCCGGATCGCGGTCCATTGGGGGCGCAAGGCGTGCAATTGACGGCGGGCCGCAGCGTCGCCGTCGATCGGCGCTTCTATCCCATGGGCGCGCCGATTTGGCTGCAGACCCCTGACGTGGAGGCCCCCGCCCCCGGGCCGCGTGTGCGCAATGGCCTTTATGTGGCGCAAGACACGGGCGGCGCCATTCGCGGGCCGATCCGGTTCGACGTTTTCGTCGGCCTCGGCGCCGAAGCCGGAGCGATCGCCGGGCGGATGCGCGCCGACGTAGAGGCCTACGTATTATTGCCGAACGCCGTCGCGGCGCGGGTGCTCGCCGCCGAGCGCGCTGATCCGTCCCTAGGCGGATGATTGACCGATGGAGCGCGTGCGATTATGGGCGGCAGACGGTTAAGCGACAAAGAAGCGGCCCTTTGGTCGCGCGTCACCAAGGACGTTCGGCGCGGGGATAGCCGCCGCGGGGACGAGCGCGCGGCCTCGGCGTCGACCCGGCGCGAGGACATGGCGGCGATGCTCGACGAGCCGGCGTCGTT
>CAYWWL010000482.1:0-1562 GCA_964461925.1 uncultured Caulobacterales bacterium
GGATGCGATGGCGGCTTCGTCGCCGACATTAGCGACGATCAGGCTTGCCGGGTCGGGGGTGAGCCATTTCGCGCCGCACGACAGGTCGTCGAGCGCAACGGCGGTTTCGCCGGCAGCTTGTAGAGCGAGAAGCATGTGGGCGCCGACATAGCCGGCGCCGCCTGTGACAAGCACCGCCATTTCCGTCTCCAACTTCCGCCGCCGTCGATCGGCCGGCTCGGATTAGCATCGCCTCAACACAAACTATATAGTGTGAATGCGCCTTAAGAATGAACAAATGCTTGATAAATTTTTTGCAAAATCCGCCAATCGATCGGCGCTCCCAGACGGCCAACGCATTTTCGCCGTCGGCGACATCCATGGGCGTCTGGATTTATTGACCGATCTGATGGCCCGGCTCGAGAAAGAGGCGCAAGGCGGCGCAGACAATGCGACGTCGACGATCGTGTTTCTCGGCGACTATGTCGATCGCGGTCCGGACTCCCGCGGCGTGGTCGATTTTCTCTTGCGGCTCGCCGATGCCCCCCTATCCACGGTGTTCCTGAAGGGCAATCACGAGGCCGCGCTGCTGGATTTTCTCCACGATCCGGAGGACTGGGTGGCGTGGCTGGAATGGGGCGGGATTGAAACCATGCAAAGCTATGGCGTGCGCGTTGGGCTCGCCGATGAACCCCGCGACCTCGCGGCGCGCTTCGCGGCGGCTCTGCCCGACGATCACCTCGCCTTCTTCAAGACCCTGCGGCATTCCCATATGGCCGGGGACTATTTCTTCGCCCACGCCGGGGTGAAGCCCGGCGCGCCCCTCGATGCGCAATTGCCCGAGGACCTTTTTTGGATCCGCGCCGCTTTTCACAACTGCCCCGCCGATCAGCGTCCGGACAAAACCGTGGTCCACGGCCATCACCCGACGACGAAGCCGGTGAACCTTGATTGGCGCATCGGCGTCGACACCGGCGCAGTTTGGACCGGGGTTTTGTCGGCCGTCGCCTTAGAAGGCGAAGACCGTCGTTTTATTACGGTGAAAGGCGCGAAAGGCGCTTAGGGCCCGTCCGTGCGGATCGCGTCTTAGGACGCGACGGCTTTTTGATCGGACACCAAGCGTGGACCGCCGGCCGCCGTCAAGATCGCGCGCAGGGTCTCCGGACCGCCGCCGCCGTCGCCGCTCGCCAGCGACTTGCCAAGATGCATGGCGTAATTGCCTGAATCGACCACGTCGGCTTCCGGCGTGGCGAAGACGATCTTCGCCCCGCGCAGCACCGGCTCGCGCCAGCGTTCGAGAATGTCGCGCTTGTAGCACGCCGGCGCGATGAACATGTCAGGCTCCAAGGAGCGGGCTTCGGATTCGCCGATAAGCGCCGGACCGCCAGGGCACAAGCGTTCGTCCGCGCCTGGTTCGAAATGGGTGATCGCCGCTTCGATCGCCGGTTGGCCGGCGCCGGCCCAGTGGTAAAGCTCCACTGCGGCGGGACCGCTGCCGAGAATGTGAACGATGTCGCCGCGCTTATGCGCCGCTTCGATGACCCGCTCGAAGGCCTCTTGGGATTCACCGGCGCGCCGTTGGA
>CAYWWL010000483.1:0-1548 GCA_964461925.1 uncultured Caulobacterales bacterium
GGCCCTCGCCCAGGAGGGCGCGGCGGTGGTCTCCAACTCGCCGGAACGGTTCTTTTCAGTGGCGCGCGACGCCGACGGCGCGCGGATCGTCGCCGATCCGATCAAAGGCACACGGCCGCGCAGTCCCGATCCGGCCGAAGACGCGGCGCTCGCCGCGGCGCTGGAGGCCGACGGCAAGGACCGCGCGGAAAACATCATGATCGCGGACCTCTTGCGCAACGATCTGTCGAAGATCTGCGACGACCATAGTCTGCGTGAAGACTTTATTTGCAAGCTCGTCAGTTTTTCCTCGGTGCATCATCTGGTGTCGCGGATCAGCGCCCGTCTGCGCGCCGACGCCAACGCCGTCGACGCCCTCGCCGCCCTGTTCCCGTGCGGGTCCATCACCGGGGCGCCGAAAGTCGCGTCGATGCAAGCGATCGCGGCGTTCGAAAAGATCGGCCGCGGGCCCTATTGCGGCGCCATCGGCATGATCGACGATAGCGGCGACGCGGAATTCTCCGTCGCGATCAGGACCGTGATCGCCGAACCCGGCGTCGGGCGCTTGACCGCGCCGGTCGGCGGCGGAGTGACGTTGCGATCCGATCCGTATCAAGAGTATCGCGAGACCTTGGTCAAAGCGCGCAGCGTGGTCGACGCGCTCGGCGTCGATCCGGCGGCCCTGGAGGGCGCGCCATGCTGATCCATATCGTCGATAACTATGATTCCTTCGTTCACAATCTGGCGCGCTATTTGCGCGAGGCGGGAGTCGCGGTGCGGGTGGCGCGCAATGACGCCGCGACCCCGGCGGAGATCCTCGCCGACGCGCCCGCCGGCGTCGTCATCTCGCCAGGACCCGGCGCGCCAAAGGACGCCGGCGTTAGCCTCGACTTGATCGCCGCCATGGACGCGCTTGGCGCCGATGCGCCGCCATTGCTCGGCGTGTGCCTCGGCCACCAATGCATGGCCGCTTATTTCGGCGGCGCAGTCGTCAAGGCCGACGAGCCGATGCACGGCGCGGCGAGCGACGTGACCCATGACGGCGCAGGGCTCTTCGTCGGCGTGTCCTCGCCGATGGCGGTGGGGCGGTATCATTCCTTGATCGCCGATCTCGCCGACGCCGATCCGCGGATTACGGTCTCGGCGCGTTCGGCGCGGGGCGAGGCGATGGCGCTTCGGGTCGACGGCCGGCCTTGGCATGGGGTGCAATTCCATCCGGAATCCCTGCTCACTGTCCGTGGACGGCGGATTATCGAAAACTTCGTCGAGGAGTGTCGCTTATGGCGGGACCGATGATCTGGATCGACGGCGCGGTGCGGCCCGCCGACGGCGCCGTCTCGGCGCTCGACCGCGGCTTGACCTTGGCGGACGGTGCCTTTGAGACCGTGGCGACGCAGGACGGCGCGGCGCTCGATTGGCCGGCGCATCGGGCGCGGTTGAGCGCAGGCCTTGAAATCCTCGGGATCCCGGCGCCCGCCGCCCTCGATCGGATCGACGTCATTCTCGCCGCCCTCGCCGAGGCGCAAAACCTCGCCGGCGCCGCCGCGGCGCGGATCACCATCAGCCGCG
>CAYWWL010000484.1:0-1547 GCA_964461925.1 uncultured Caulobacterales bacterium
ATTCGGTGGCTTTGCGTCCAATATTACAAGAGTGCCATGTTCAAGGAATTGGACGCGATCCTCTCGCAACATGAGGAAGTCGGCGCCTATAATCAGAAATTGTAGCCAGGAATTGAAACCAGTCATGGAGCGTAATGTGTCGCGTAGAAAGCCGACTGATCGAATTCACGCCGTCATCGCCGGCCTCGCCGCATTGATCGCATCCGCTTTGACGGCGTCGGCCGCCGCGGCGAACGCGTCCGCCGCCGCGCCTGTCGCGACGGCGAAGCAAGCGCCGGCCATGTGGCGCGTCTATGACGAGGATTCGGAAGTCTTTCTGTTCGGCACGTTCCACATCCTGCCCATGGGCGTTAATTGGCGTACGGATTATTATCGCGACGCCCTGGCCTCCACCGCCATCACGGTCGTCGAGACCGACACCGAGAGCGAGCCGGCCCAGGCCGAATTGCAACGCCTGGTTTTGAAATACGGGATCAACCCGCCAGGGGTGACCTTGTCCGACCGCCTCGGCAAAAAGCGGGCGAAGCAATTCATCGCCCTCGCCGCCGAATTGGGCGTGCCCGTGGCGGCGCTGGAGGCCCAGCGCCCATGGCTCGCCCTGGTCAGCATTTCGACCTTCGCCCTGCAGAAGGCTGGCTACGCCGCCGACTATGGCGTCGACAAAGCGGTGCTCGAGCAGGCCCGGCGCGAAGGCGACAAGATCGCCTATCTGGAGAGCCTGGAGGAGCAAATCAGCGCCCTCGCCACCCTCGACGAAGACGATCTAATCGATAATTTCGACGCCACCATCGAACAGTTCGACGATTTCGAAGGCTTCACCGAACAAATGTTGACGTCCTGGCGCACCGGCGACGTCGCGATGATGGACGAGTTCATTCTGTCGGAGTTGCGCGACGACGCGCCAGGCGCCTACCGCTCCTTGATCGTGGCGCGCAATGAAAAATGGCTGATCTCCATCGCCGCGATGCTCGCCGGGGAAGACGACTATTGCGTCGCCGTCGGCGCCGGCCATCTGGTCGGCCCGGACAGCGTGATCGCGCTATTACAGAACGCCGGCTACGCCGTGGAACGGGTGCAGTAGCCGCAAGCGGCGTTCTTTCCGCTTTAGACCGCCATCGCCGGCGCGTCGCCGCGCACCGCGTCCCAGGCGTCGCGCAACACGTCCCGCGGCGTCGCCGCCCCGCGATAGGTCAACAGCCGACGCCAAGTGCGCGCCCCCGGCATGCCATGCAATAGCCCAATCATATGCCGGGTGACATGGTGCGGCTTGACCCCGCTTTCGGCGCTGCGATCCGGCGCTGGACCGGGATCGCCAAAAAACGCCTGATCCACCGCCGCTAAAAGCCGCGGCTCGCCATAAGCGGCGCGGCCAAGCATGACGCCGTCAAAGCCTGCGCCATGGCGCTGGGCCTCGTCGATCGTGACGAGCCCGCCGTTCAAGACGATGGTGAGGTCCGGACGCTCCGCCTTCAGCCGCCGCACCAGGTCATAGTCGAGCGGCGGGATGTCCCGATTCTCTTTTGGGCTCAGCCCTTGCAGCCAAGCCT
>CAYWWL010000485.1:0-1546 GCA_964461925.1 uncultured Caulobacterales bacterium
CCTTCTTCGAAAACTCCCTCGGCGGCGTGGCGCAGCAGATGGAAGCCGCCGCCACGGCGACCAGCATCGAACAAGTGTTCGAACGGCTTGAGGCCGCCGGGCAATTGATCCGCATCTTCGAGGACGTGACGCCGTCCATGTATCATTGCGCCACCATCTCTCGGCAGGAAGTGGCGGCCTTGCGCACGCTGACCAACGTGGTGCGCAAGGGCCGGGTGACGCGGATCGAAAAAGACCGCATCGTCATGGAGAACGGCGACGCGCCGGCGAACCCCGATTGGCTTTATGTCGATTGCACCGCCTCGGCGGTGGAGAAACGCCCGATCAAGAAAGTCTTTGACGGAGACTTGATCACGCTACAGATGATCCGCACCTGCCAGCCGGCGTTCTCCGCGGCGCTGATCGCCCACCTGGAGACCGCCCTCGACGGCGACGACGAGAAGAACCAGATGTCCAACGTGATCCCGCTGCCGGACGGGCCGGAGGGCTGGCTGATCACCACCGCGACGAGCTTCACCAATCAATTCTTCTGGTCCCAGAATAAAGCCGTGCGCAATTGGATCACCGATTGCCGGCTCGACGGCTTCGGCCGGCTGACCCGGCAAATCGCCGAAGACGACGCAGTCAAGCGCGGCATCCTCGACAAGATCAAGCAGTTCTCCTTCCCCGCGGTGGAGAACATGCAGAAGCTCTACGCCGCCCAGCAACACCAAGCCGCCGCCGGCGACGGCGCGGCGCAACAGCAGGCCCAGCAATAGACCGCCCCCGGGAGACCGCCATGCCCTTTGATCGTCATGCCGCTTGATCGTCGCGCCCTGATCCTCGCCGGGACCGGCGCCGCGGCCACCAGCATCGTCAATTTCGCCCTCGCCGGCTGCGAGCGCGGACCGAGACCGCCCGCCGGCGCGGGCGACGCCGCTGGCGACAAAAACGGCGATCCGGATGCGGCGTATTTCGCCGAGCTTGAATCCCGGCTCGGGGGCGAGATCGGCTTCGCCGCCTATCGCAGAACCGAAGCCGGGCTGATCCCGATCATCGCCCACCGGGCGGCGCAGCGGTTCGCTATGTGCTCGACCTTCAAATGGGCGCTCGGCGCTATCGTCTTGCAGGCGGTCGCCGCCGGGCGCCTCGCGCTCGATCAGCAGATCCCGTTCAGCCGCAAAGACATCATCTCCTATTCGCCGGTGACCGAACCGGCGCTCGCCGCCGCCGAAGCGACCCATGGCGACGCCGCCGAAGCGCGCATGAGCGTCGGCGATCTCTGCGCCGCGGCGGCGGAGATCTCCGATAACGCGGCGGCGAATTTGCTTCTGGCGCTGATCGGCGGACCGGCGGGCTTCACTGCAGCGGTGCGCGGGGTCGGCGACCAGGTCACCCGGCTCGACCGTTGGGAGTTGGAGCTGAACGAAAATTTGCCCGGAGATCCGCGGGACACCACCACGCCGGCGGCGATGGCCGGGCTGATGGACGCGTATCTGTTCGGCGACGCCCTGAGCCCGGCGGACCGCGCCCAGGTTCGCGCCTGGATGATCGGCGCCAAGACGGG
>CAYWWL010000486.1:0-1541 GCA_964461925.1 uncultured Caulobacterales bacterium
TATGACCTTTCAGATTTTCGCGACGCTCTTGAAAATCAGGCGGCCAATAATGGGAAAGAAAATCATGGATAAACATGACATCGTCATTGTCGGCGGCGGCGCCGCGGGGATCGCGCTATCGGCAAGCCTGATCAGGCGGCGACCCAAACTCGACATTCTGATCATTGATCCGGCGGAACGCCATTATTACCAGCCGGGCTGGACTCTCGTCGGCGGCGGCGTCTTTAAGCCGGAAGACACGGAGCGGCGCATGGCGGACTTGATACCGCGCGGCGTGTCTTGGCGCCAGGCGGCGGTCGAGACATTCGACCCGGGGTCGAAATCGGTCGCGCTGTCTGACGGAACGACGATCGCTTATGAAGCGTTGGCGGTCGCGCCTGGGCTGAAGCTGGACTGGGCGGGCGTTGAAGGCCTGGAAGAGACGCTCGGCCGCAATGGCGTCACCTCCAACTACCGCTATGATCTCGCTCCATACACCTGGTCTCTCGTTCAAGAGACAAAGCGCGGGCGCGCGATTTTCACCCAGCCGCCCATGCCGATCAAATGCGCTGGGGCGCCGCAAAAGGCGATGTATTTGTCATGCGACGCCTGGCGTCGGGCGGGCGTCCTCAAAGATATGGACGTGGAGTTTCATAACGCCGCCGGCGCCTTGTTCGGCGTCGCCGCTTACGTCCCGGCGCTGATGGAATATGTCGATGCCTATGGCATAGAGCTCTGCTTCAATGAAAACCTGAAAAAGATTGACGCAGCGTCGAAAACCGCGCTGTTCGAGCGCACTGTCGACGGCGTGACCTCTGAGGTCGAGACGGATTTCGACATGATCCATGTTTGCCCGCCGCAGACTGCGCCCGACTTCATCCGCAATAGTCCGCTCGCCAATGAGGCCGGCTGGGTCGACGTCAATCAATCGACCTTGGCGCACAATCGGTATGGCGACATATTCGGTCTCGGCGACGCGTGCTCGGCGCCGAACGCGAAAACCGCCGCCGCTGCGCGCAAACAAGCGCCGATCGTCGCGGTCAATTTGCTGCAGCGCCTCGACGGCAAAGATCCTGCGGCGATTTATGATGGTTACGGATCATGCCCATTGACCGTGGAGCGCGGCAAGATCGTATTGGCTGAATTCGGCTATGGCGGGGCGTTGCTGCCGAGTTTCCCGAAATGGATTCTGGACGGCATGAGGCCGACGGCGAGGGCCTGGTTTCTGAAGGAAAAAATACTGCCGCCAGTGTATTGGAAGGGCATGCTCAAGGGCCGCGAATGGCTCGCCGCGCCGCAGCTTCAAGAAGAAACGTCGTCAGTCTAAGGCTGGCGGTCTCAAACTTGAAGCATAAGGTTAGCGCAAACGGTTGACGTGATTGCGGAACGATGAAACTCGCGCGGTATTTTCCGATACTTGATTGGGGGCGGCGCTATGACGCCGGCGCCCTCGGCAACGACCTCTTGGCTGCGGTGATCGTGACGATCATGCTGATCCCGCAATCGCTCGCTTACGCCATGTTGGCGGGATTGCCGCCGGAAGTCGGACTCTACGCCTCAAT
>CAYWWL010000487.1:0-1540 GCA_964461925.1 uncultured Caulobacterales bacterium
ATGGGGCTGGCGACAGGACTGATCTTTGTATGCGTACGCTTCGTGCTCGCGTCGGCGTCGAACATCGCTCTTCATTTTCCGATTAAGAAATGGGCCGCAATTGCAGCGCTTCTTTCCGGCGCAGCCTATCTCATTTTGTCCGGAGGCGGATGGTCCGCCCGCAGAGCATTTATTATGGCTGCGATCATGTTCGCGGCGGTGCTCGCCGACCGGCGCGCGCTGTCGTTGCGGAATGTGGCGATTGCAGCGAGCTTTATTTTACTGACGACCCCGGAAGCCGTCTTTCATGCGGGCTTCCAAATGTCGTTTGCGGCCGTGACGGCGCTCATCGCCGGTTATGAATGGATGAACCGGCGCGCCGATCCAAATCGTTCCTTTACAGTCTACGCGCGCTTGCGCCGATATGGGGTAGGTCTCGTCATGACGGATGTGATCGCTGCTTTAGCAACCGCGCCTTATGCGCTTTATCACTTCAACCGCGTGGCGTTGTACTCTTTACCGGCGAATGTTCTCGCCATGCCGCTCATGGGTTTTTGGATCATGCCCGCTGCGGCGGTTGGCTTGATGCTGACGCCAATAGGATTGGATGCCTGGGCGTGGCGCCTCTCCGCAGCCGGCGTTGAAATTGTGCTCGCCATCGCTAGTGAAGTCGCGCGCTGGCCGGGAGCTGTGTCGGTAACCGCCCAGTGGCCCTTGGCGGCGATGACGACGCTTACAATCGGCGGGCTTGTACTTTGTCTTGGACGTTCGCCGCTGCGGTTAGCAGGGCTCGCCAGCGTTATCTTTGCGGCTGTCATTGTTCGCGCTTCGACGGCGCCGCATATTTTTGTCGCCGCTTCTGGACTGAACGCAGGCATCGTCGCGCCGGATAAAGACGGAGGCCTCGCGGTTTATTCGAAACGGCGCGACAAGTTCTCCGTGAAGGTCTGGAGGGAAGCGCTCGGCTCAGAGCCGCCAGCAGGCGGGGAGTCCTCGATTGAGGATATTGGTTCATGCGATGAGAAAGGTTGCGTCGTTATACTAGACGAAGGCGTCGTCGCATCTTTCATCAAAGATCACAGCGCTCTGGCGGAAGATTGCGCGCGGGCGGATCTGGTGGTGGCGTTATTTCCAGTTAGCGGTCGGGAGTGGCGCGCCTGCAAAGCCTTATTGATAGATCGCCGTTCAGTATGGAAACGCGGCGCCCATGCGGTCTACATCGGCGCGGACGGCGTGATCAAACTTGAGACAGTCTTGAGCAAACGCGGGCGCAGGCCTTGGACGGGAAATGGTTAGTAACGCCGCATGAGCCCAACGAGTTTCCCTTGAACATTGACCCGGTCGGGACCGTAGATCCGGGTCTCAAAGGCGGGGTTCGCCGCCTCAAGGGCGATAGAAGCCCCTTTCTTACGGAGTCGTTTCAACGTCGCTTCCTCGCGGTCCACGAGAGCGACGACGATGTCGCCGCTGCCGGCGTCTTCGCAACGCTTAATGATGGCGTAATCGCCGTCATGAATGCCGGCGTTGATCATCGATTCCCCTTGCACTTCGAGAATGTAGT
>CAYWWL010000488.1:0-1535 GCA_964461925.1 uncultured Caulobacterales bacterium
CATGGAGAAAATGCTGAAGCGCTTCGGCATCCAACCGGACGAATCCATCGAACATCCTTGGTTCACCAAGGCGGTCGAGACCGCGCAGAAGAAAGTCGAGCAGCGCAACTACGACATCCGCAAGAACGTTCTGAAATTCGACGACGTGATCAACGATCAGCGCAAGGCGATCTTCGAACAGCGCATCGAGTTCATGTCCTCGGAGACCGTGGACGACATTATCGGCGACATGCGCGAGCAATTGGTCGAAGACCTGGTCGAGACCCATATCCCGCCGAAATCCTACGCCGAACAATGGGACGTGGACGGCCTTAACGAGGTCATCGAAGAGACCTTCGGCAAGGCCTACCCGATCCATGATTGGGCCAAGGAGGAAGGCGTCGCGGACACCGAGATCAGCGAAAAACTGCTCGAGGAGACCGCCACCCTGGCCGCCGCGCGGGCCGCCGAAGTCGGACCGGACAATATGCGCCGGCTCGAAAAAGCGATCCTCCTGCACGTGGTCGACACCAATTGGCGCGAGCACCTGCAGCAGCTCGATCATTTGCGCTCGGTGATCTGGATGCGCGGCCACGCCCAGCGCGACCCGATCAACGAGTTCAAGACCGAAGCGTTCGGCCTGTTCGGCTCCTTGCTCGACAGCTTGCGCCGCGACGTCGTTCGTATGCTGATGCACGTGCAAGTGCGCCAGCCGGAGGACGCGATCCCGGCTCAGCGCGACGTGGAGATGACCGAAAGCCATCTCGATCCGATCACCGGCGAGAACGAAATGGCGCCGCCGCCAGGAGAGCCGCCGCGTTCGCGCGGCGCGTCCACCGGCATCACCACCATGTCGGCGTTCAACCGCGCCCGCGGCGTCGACACCAAAGACCCCGCGACCTGGGTCAACGCCCCGCGCAACGGCCCCTGCCCATGCGGGTCCGGGCGCAAGTTCAAGCATTGCCACGGCGCCATCGGCGCGACCTTGCCGGCGCAATAAGGCGGCGCGGGCGCAGCCCGCCATCGCCGTCGCTTAAACCCCTGGCGCGCCGCGCGCCGGGCCCCATCGTTAGCCCTGCTCACCTAACGCCCCTATTAGCTTCCATGGCTTTCGTGGGGCGCGGTTAAGTGATAGACCCCGCTTCCGTCGCCCGCGCGTCCGGCTTGTCCGGCCGCGTCGCGACGCCCGCCCCGAGCGAAGAGAAAGACCATGACCCTTACCGTTGCCATCGTCGGCGCCACTGGAAACGTCGGCCAAGAAATCCTCAACATCCTCGACGAGCGCCTGTTCCCGGCGACCGAGGTGATCGCCCTCGCCTCGCGCAGCTCCATCGGCCGTGAGATCTCCTATGGCGACCGAACCCTGAAATGCCGCGACCTGGAGCAGTTCGATTTCGCCGACGCGGATCTGGCGTTGTTCGCCGCCGGCTCCAGCGTGGCCAAGGAATGGGCCCCCAAGGCGGCCGCCGCCGGCTGCATCGTGATCGACAATTCGTCCTTGTTCCGCACCGATCCGGACGTGCCTTTGGTGGTGCCGGAAGTGAACGCCGAGGCCG
>CAYWWL010000489.1:0-1533 GCA_964461925.1 uncultured Caulobacterales bacterium
CACGCTGCGTTCACCCAGATGCGCGCGCGCGGCGCCAACGTCACCGACATCGTGATTCTTGTGGTCGCCGCCGACGACTCGATCATGCCGCAAACGGTGGAAGCAATTTCCCACGCCAAAGCTGCGGAAGTGCCGATCATCGTCGCGATCAACAAGATCGATAAGCCCGACGCCAACCCGGACAAAGTGCGGACCGATTTGTTGCAGCACGAATTGCAAGTCGAAGGCATGGGCGGCGAAATTCAGGACGTCGAAGTATCGGCGCTGAAAGGGACCAATCTCGACCAATTGCTCGAAGCGATCCTGCTGCAGGCGGAATTGCTGGAACTCAAGGCCAATCCTGACCGGCCGGCCGAGGGATCGGTGGTCGAAGCGCGCCTCGACAAAGGACGCGGCGCGGTGACGACGCTGCTCGTGGAAACCGGCACTCTGCGCCGGGGCGACATTCTCGTCGTCGGCGCGGAATGGGGTAAAGTCCGGGCTCTGGCCGACGACAATGGCAAGGCGATTCAAGGCGCGGGACCGGCGATGCCGACGGAAATTCTCGGCCTTAATGGCGTGCCCGATCCCGGCGATAAATTCGTCGTTGTCGAAAGCGAAGCGCGCGCGCGCGAAGTCTCCGAGTTCCGCACGCGTAAAAAACGCGAACGCATGAACGCCAAATCCTCCGGCACTTCGCTTGAGCAGATGATGGCGCAATTGCAGGACGCTGAGATCAAGGAACTGCCTTTGGTCATTAAAGGCGACGTGCAAGGATCGATCGAAGCGATCGTGGGATCGTTGGAGAAAATGTCCACCGAGGAAGTCCGTGTGCGCGTCTTGCACACCGGCGTCGGCGGCGTTTCCGAAAGCGACGTCATCCTCGCAGGAGCGTCTAACGCGCCGGTGATCGGATTTAACGTTCGCGCCAACAAACAAGCCCGCGACCAGGCGGAAGCCGATGGCGTCGAGATCCGTTATTATTCGGTGATCTACGATCTGATCGACGACATCAAGGGCGCTCTGTCAGGCATGCTTGATCCTGAGCTGCGCGAAACCTTCCTCGGCAACGCCGAGATCTTGGAAGTCTTCAATATTTCCAAGATGGGCAAAGTCGCCGGCTGCCGGGTCACCGAAGGGCAAGTTCGCCGTGGCGCGAAAGTGCGCTTGATCCGCGACGACACCGTGATCCACGAAGGCGAGCTGTCGCAGCTCAAGCGCTTCAAGGATGACGTCAATGACGTTCCGTCGGGCCAAGAATGCGGCATGAGCTTCGCCAATTATGACGACCTTAAGGTCGGCGACGTAATCGAATGCTTCGCAGTAGAGAAGGTGACGCGTTCGCTCTAGCGCCGAAGGGTTATTAGCGTCCGCCATGACCGAGCTGTTTTTCCGTCCTTTCGACCCCGAGCGCGACGCCGAAGCGTTGCATGCGGTGTTCGGGAGCGAGGAACAATGTCGCTATCTGTTAGAGCCGGCGCGCGACAGCGTCGCCGACACGATGGCCCTACTGAAAGCCTATAATTGCGAAGACCCGGTCTCGGTATGGGCCGC
>CAYWWL010000490.1:0-1531 GCA_964461925.1 uncultured Caulobacterales bacterium
TCATCCGTCCGCTTCCGCGGCGCCTTCTGCACCACCCCAGGCGCCTGCACCGACAAGCCCGGCGCAAGTCTCTACCCCTACGGCGGCTTCCCCGGCTTCTCCTCCTCCGATAGCTCCTACGTCACCCGCCGCGCCGGCCCGTCCTTCGGCGGCGCATAGCGCGAACCGCCGGCGCCGGGCTTCGTTGCGCGATCTTTCAGGAAATGCTTGACCAGACGATCTTCTAAGGAATGAAACGTCACCACGACGAGGCGGCCGCCGGGGCGCAATAGCTTCTCGCAAGCGACCAGCGCCCGGGCCAATTCGCCGAGCTCGTCATTGACGTAGATGCGGATCGCCTGAAACACCCGAGTCGCCGGGTGGATCTTCGCCGGCGGGCCGGCCGGTTGGGCGTCCTCGACGATCCGCGCCAATTGCGCCGTGGTCGTGATCGGCCCGTTGGCGCGCGCCTTTTCGATCGCCCGGGAGATCCGTCCAGCGTGACGCTCCTCGCCATAGACTTTGAACATCAAAGCCAAATCGCCCGCCGAGGCGTGATTGACCACGTCGGCGGCGGTGACGGCGTCTTCGTCAGCACGGGAATCCATGCGCATCGACAAGGGTCCGTCTTGACGGAAAGAAAAACCGCGCGCCGCTTCGTCCAATTGCATCGACGAGACGCCGATATCGAACACCGCCGCGTCGATCGCTTCGACCCCGGCGTCATTGAGCGCCGCCTCCATATCGCCGAACGCGCTTTCGACGACGCGTAAGCGATCGCCATAGACCGCCCCCCAATCAGCGGCCATGGAGAGCGCTTGCGGATCGCGGTCGAAACCGATCACGGCGCAATCGGCGGCGTCGAGCAAGGCCCGGGAATAGCCGCCTGCGCCGAGGGTGCCGTCGACGAGAACCTCGCCGTCTTGCGGCGCCATGGCGGCGACGACTTCGTCGCGCATCACTGGCGCGTGAGGCGCTTGGGGCGCGGCGGTCATGAGCCCTCCCCTGACGTCGAGGTCGCAGGACCGGCGTTCGCCGGAGTCGCGCCTGGATTGCGCAATCGGGCCAGGGCCGCTTTGGCGCGCGCTTTGCGCTCTTCGCTCGGAGCCTGGTCTTCGGCCGGCTTACGGATCTGGAATTTTTCGCCGAGGCCGATAAAGAACGCCTCGCCGTCAA
Source organism: uncultured Caulobacterales bacterium (assembly GCA_964461925.1). Lineage (GTDB taxonomy): Bacteria > Pseudomonadota > Alphaproteobacteria > Caulobacterales > Parvularculaceae > MED-G105. The sequence continues at coordinate 1,156 of CAYWWL010000490.1, forward strand.
TGCCGGCGTGCTCGCGCAGCTCTTTCGGCAATATGAAGCGACCGTCCGCATCAAAACTAATAGGCCTTGCGCGACCGAGCAATTCTTCTTCGAGCAGGATTCGGCCGTCGTCGAACGGGTCAAGGGCGCTGATCATCGCCTTCAGGCCCTCGATGAAATCCGGGCCGCCGCAATCGATCGCGCCGCCGTCGAGGGACGGCACGCAGAAAAAGCCGTTGAAGGCGGTCAGGTCGAGGGCTTTGCGGAAATCAGCTGGCGCTGCGACGCGCCCCTTCGCATCGATGAGATTGGTGTGACATCCCAAAAAAGCCGCCGCTGCGCTGCGCGCCATCGGCGAAGTCTCCACATTGACACTGCGTCCTTCGCCCTCCCGTCC
>CAYWWL010000491.1:0-262 GCA_964461925.1 uncultured Caulobacterales bacterium
GCAGGCGCCGCCGCAGTCGGTGGTGGGGCTCGGACACGAGCCCTGGCAGATCCCCTCGAAGCACACCGTGCCGGGGCCGCAGCGTCCCCCGCAGACCCCGCAGTTCATCGGGTCCGTGCCCGTGTCGGTGCACGCTCCGTCGCAGAGCGTCTGCCCCGAACGACAGCTCGATCCGGCGTCGGCGCCGGGCGGGAGCGCGGGAGAACGGTCCTCTCCAAGAACACGGCCATTAGCTGGAAGAACTGGCGCATCAACATCGTCG
>CAYWWL010000491.1:272-1530 GCA_964461925.1 uncultured Caulobacterales bacterium
GAAGAAGAAGAGCGGCGAAGGCGACGGTTCGGTACTGCACGAGTGCGATTCTATCGAACGCCTGGTCGAGGCGTCGAGATGTCGCACCGCGCTCCGTCGCCCCAACTGTCGGCGTGGACCTCCCGCTCGCGCTCGCCTCGTCGCTCTACGGCGTGCCGGCGGGGAGCGTGCCGCGCGCGCGACGCAGCGCCTCGGCGAGGTGGGCGCCGTTGGCGAAGCGCATCGCCAAACAAGAAGGCGTCGATCTCGCCGCCGTCGTCGGCAGCGGGCCGCATGGGCGAATCGTCAAGCGGGACATCGAAAAGGCGCTGAAGGAAGGCGTCGCTCCGGCGGCGAGCCAGGCTGCGCCGGCGATCGCGCCGCCGGCGTCAGTCGACGCGCGGCTCTATCCGCCGGAATCCTACGATGCGGTCAAGGTCGACGGCATGCGCAAGGTGATCGCCAAGCGCCTGACCCAAAGCTTCAATCAGGAAGTGCCGCACTTCCCGCTTAATGTCGATATCGAACTCGACACGCTGCTCGCGGCGCGCGCGCGGATCAACGCGACCTCGCCGAAAGACGGCGACGGCGCGTTTAAATTGTCGGTCAACGACTTCATCATCAAGGCCTCGGCGATGGCGCTAAAGGCGGTGCCTCAGGCGAATGCAACTTATACTGATGAAGCAATCCTATTGCATAAGCACGCCGATATCGGCGTCGCCGTGGCGATCGACGGCGGCTTGATCACGCCGATTGTCTGGAAAGCCGAAGAGAAGGGCTTGAAGGCGATCTCCGCGGAAATCAAAGACATGGCAGGACGCGCCAAAGCGCGCAAATTAAAGCCGGAAGAATACCAGGGCGGAACGTTTTCGGTCTCGAACCTTGGCATGTTCGGCATCAAGTCGTTCGCCTCGATCGTCAATCAGCCCCATGGCGCGATCATGTCCGTCGGCGCCGGCGAACAGCGGGTGGTGGTGAAGAATGGCGAAATGACGATCGCCACGGTGATGACGGTGACCTTGACCTGCGACCATCGGGTGGTCGACGGCGCGGTGGGCGCGCAGTTCCTCGCCGCCTTCAAATCGTTCATCGAAGAACCTGCGGCGATGCTGCTCTAGGCGCGAAAGCCGCTAGGGTTAATCCCGCTCGGAAAGAACTGGCACAATTGTCGCATTTCCTCCCCCGAACAGGATTTCGGAGGGACCGGTGACGCATTTCAAGACACTCGCCATTTCGATCGCCGCCGCCGTCGCGAGCGTCGGCGCGGCCCAAGCGGGGA
>CAYWWL010000492.1:0-1520 GCA_964461925.1 uncultured Caulobacterales bacterium
GCCCTCGGCGATGGCGGCGTCGAAATCAACCTTTCAGCCAGCGCCGGCAGCTTCTTCGGCTTCAACGTGAATAGTCTGTCCTGGGACGGCGCGACCTCGTCGAATGTCGACATCGTCCGCAACGGCCAGGTGATCACGACGACGGCCAACGATGGCGCGCATACGGATTTCTTCCGCGGCGCGGGCGCATTCACCTATCAAGTGTGCGAGGCCAGCTCTAATGTCTGCTCGAACACGTCCACGGTGGTGAACTAAAAACGCTGGCGGTCGTGCAAGCGACGGCGATCGGATAGATCGCCGCTCGCCGGCGCTTAGCTGCGTGGACGCTTCTTCGGGCGCGCGGGCGCCGGTTTGCCCTTTGTCTTTCCCGTCGCCTTGGGTTTCCGTTTAAGCTTTAGGCCGTCCGCGTCGGCCTTATGCGCGCGCGCAGCCGGTTTGCCTGGCGGCTTCTTGCCGGCTGGTTTTTCGCCGCCAGGTTTGTCGGTCGACCGACCCGGCGAGCCGCCGGCCGCCTTCTTAAACGGCTTCCCGGCTGGCTTCTTCGAACCCTGTTTGGGTTTCTTGGTCGACGGTTTTTCGGACGCCGCCGCGTTGTCATGCGCGTCCGCCGCTCCAGGCTTCGAACTGCGTTTGTCCGTCGGCTTCGAGCGTGGCTTACCTTGCTTGGAGAACTGATTCTTGCTCGGCCCTTTTCGCGGCGTTTTGCGCGCCGGTTTCGTCGCGGCGCTACGCGACGATTTTCGCGGCGGTTTCGCCGGCGCTGATTCCGGCGGCGGCGGCCCCTCGGCGTGGCGGACGTCAATGCCGTCCTCTAAATGGCAGTCTTTGCCGACGCGGCTCAAAAACTCCGCCGCCCCTTCGGCGTCAAGCTGAACATAGGTCTCGTCTTCGCGCACGCGAATGGCGCCGATGGCGCTTTTGTTCAACGGTCCTGACTTGCACAGCATCGGCAAGAGCCAGCGTGGTTCGGCGCGGTTCGATCTGCCAACGGATAAAATTACCCATACGCCGTCGTCGATGTCTTTGCGCGGACGACGCTCCCGCGGCGCTTCAACCGGCAATACCTCGGACAATTCCTCCGGCGCCGAGCGACCGCGCTTATGGATCTGGATCAACGCCGCGGCGAGACGTTCTGGAGAATGCGCCTCGGCGATGGCGCGGGCCAGGTCGGTGATCTCCAAGTCATCGGTCAAAGCCGGATCGGAGAGCAGACGCTCGTCGTCCCGAGCGGTCACGGCGTCGGCGTCAGGCGGCGTCGTCCATTCCGATTCCACTTTGGCGTTCGCCAACAGGCTTTCAATTCGGCGCCGCGCCTTCGGCGGCACGATTAAGACGCTGGTGCCTTTGCGTCCGGCGCGGCCCGTCCGACCCGAGCGATGCAATAGTCCTTCGCGATCTTTCGGCAAGTCGGCATGGATCACCAGTTCGAGTCCTGGCAGATCGATGCCGCGCGCGGCGACGTCGGTGGCCACGCACACCCGCGCCCTGCCGTCGCGCATCGCCTGTAGCGCGTTGGTGCG
>CAYWWL010000493.1:0-1520 GCA_964461925.1 uncultured Caulobacterales bacterium
CCGGCTATTGCGTGTTCAACGACTTCGCCGTCGCCGCCCTGTCCTTGATCGACGCCGGCGAGGCGACCCGCGTCGGGATCGTCGACCTCGACGTCCATCAAGGCGACGGCAACGCCGCGATCCTGGCGCCGCGGCCGGACGTCTTCGTCTTCTCCATGCATGGCGAGAAAAATTTCCCGTTCCGCAAAGTCGCCTCCGATCTTGACGTGGCGCTGCCTGACGGGATCGGCGACGACGCTTATGTCGCCGCTTTGGAAGCCAATCTCGACGCGGTGTTTAATTTCCGTCCGGACATCGTTCTCTACCAGGCCGGCGTCGATCCGTTAGCGGAGGACAAGCTCGGCCGCATGGCGCTCACCCATCGCGGCCTGATGCAGCGCGATCGGATCGTGCTCGACGCATGTCGCGCCCGCGGCGTGCCGGTCTCCATGGGCATTGGCGGCGGTTACGCCGACCCAATCGCGGCGAGCGTCGAGGCCTACGCCAACACCTATCGCGTAGCCCGCGACGTGTTCCCCCGGGCCTAAGCGGCGAACAGTCCGCGGGCCACGTCCAAAAACCGATCGATCTCGCCATGGTCTGCGTCGAAGCCGCAAATCAGCCGGTGCATGGTTCCGTCGGCGGGATCGCCCGGCGTGACCCAAGGATAGAACACCGCGCCTTTGGCTTGCAGCGCCGCCGCGCCGCCATCCGGGAACGAGACGAACACTTCATTGGCGTCGGTCGGGTACCAGACCTTGCAGCCTGGGATGTCAGCCAGACCGGCGGATAGAAGCCGCGCCGCCGCATTGGCTTTCCGCGCCAGGCGCAACCATAAATCATCGGTCAAATAAGCGTCGAATTGCGCCGAGAAGAAGCGCATTTTCGAAAACAATTGTCCCGCCCGTTTGCGTCGGAGCTCAAAGTCCGCCGCCTTGGCCGGATCGAAGAACACCACCGCTTCCGCGGCGAGGCAGCCGTTCTTGGTGCCGCCGAACGACAATACGTCGACGCCGGCGCGCCAAGTCACGTCCGCCGGCGCGCAGCCTAAGGACGCCACGGCGTTGGCGAAGCGCGCCCCGTCCATATGCACGCCCATGCCCGCCTCCTTGGCGGCGTCTGCCAGGGCTTTAACATCGTCTACGGAGTAAACAGTGCCGCACTCGCTCGCTTGAGTGATGGTCAAGGCCGCCGCCGGCGCGCCATGGGGCGGTCGATCGGGGAAACCGCGCAAGGCCCGGCGCACGCCGTCGGCGTCGAGTTTGCCGTCCGCGCCGGCCACCGGCAGCAGTTTCGCGCCGCCGGTGAAGAATTCCGGCCCGGCGCATTCGTCCATCTGCACATGGGATTCCTCATGGCATACGACCATGCCGTAGGGCGGCGTCAACACCGACAAAGCCAGGCCATTGGCGGCGCCGCCGGTGGCGACGAAAAACGCCCGGGTCTCAGTCTCGAAAACCGCGTCGATTCGCGCCTGGGCCGCGGCGGTCGCCGGATCGCCGCCATAGGCCGGCGCCCGCCCTTGATTCGCCGTCGCCAAG
>CAYWWL010000494.1:0-1520 GCA_964461925.1 uncultured Caulobacterales bacterium
CGATATGTCCGGTCTCACCTGGTTTCGCGTCGGCGGTCCGGCGGACGTTTTGTTCAGCCCTGCGGACGCAGCGGACCTGGCCGATTTTCTCGCCGCGACGCCATCCTCGGTGCCGGTCTATCCGGTGGGCGTCGGCTCGAACCTTCTGGTGCGCGACGGCGGCGTGCGCGGGGTGGTGGTTCGCCTCGGCAAACCCTTCGCCGCCATTGCGATCGACGCCATGACGGTGCGCGCCGGCGCCGCCGCGCTCGACGCCCAAGTCGCCAAGGCGGCGGCCCGGGCGGGGGTGGCGGGACTCGAATTTTATCGCGGCGTGCCCGGCGCCATTGGCGGCGCCATTCGCATGAATGCGGGCGCTTATGGCGGCGAAACTAAGGATATATTAACCAGCGCGGTCGCCTATGACAGAAGCGGCGCGCGCCATGAGCTCAGCCTGTCCGATCTCGGCTTTTCCTATCGCCATTGCAGCGCGCCAGCGGATTTCATTTTCACCGAAGCGACGTTCGTCGGCGAGCCGGACGAGCCTTCGGCGATTGAAGCGAGGATGGCGTCGATTATGAGCGCGCGCGAGGACAGTCAGCCGATCCGGGAACGCACCGGCGGGTCGACGTTCGCAAATCCCGACCCGGCGGTTTCGGGCGGGCGCAAGACGTGGCAACTCATCGAGTCCGTCGGCGGACGCGGGCGCGTGGTCGGCGACGCCCAGGTCTCCGAACGGCATTGCAATTTCATGATCAATCGCGGCGCCGCCACGGCCGCCGACATTGAAACCCTGGTCGAAGGCCTACGCCGCGACGTGGCGCGGGAGACCGGGGTCGAATTGCGTTGGGAAATAAAGCGCATTGGCGAGTTTTCAGGGGAGGCGGCGTAAGCGATGACCAAGGCGAAAGTCGCAGTCTTAAAAGGGGGTTGGTCGCCAGAGCGCGAGGTTTCCCTTAAGTCTGGCGCCGCGGCGGGGGCGGCCTTGCGTGACGCCGGCTATGAGGTGATGGAAATCGACGCCGACCGCGACGTCGCCACGCGCCTAGTCGACGCGGCGCCCGACGTGGTCTTCAATGCGCTGCATGGGCAATGGGGCGAAGACGGGTGCGTGCAAGGCGTGCTCGAAGTCCTCGGCCTGCCTTACACCCATTCCGGCGTGCTCGCGTCATCATTGGCGATGGACAAACAGCGCGCTAAAGCGGTGTTCGAATTGGAGGGCATTCCAGCGCCGAAAGGCCGGCTTATGTCCCGAGCCGACGCGGCGGCGGGGCTCGGCATGAGCGCCCCGTATGTGATTAAGCCGAACGCTCAAGGCTCGTCCGTTGGCGTCTATATCATTCGCGACGGCGACAACCGCCCGCCGGCTGAGTTGCAGTCGGAGGATTGGGCCCTCGGCGAAGACGTCTTGGTGGAGGAATTCATCCCCGGGCGCGAACTCACCGTGGCGGTGATGGGCGACCGCCCCTTATGCGTCGCCGAGATAGTCACCTATCTCGCCTTCTCTGCTTACGCCGCGAAATCCGCCCCTGGCCGCGGCC
>CAYWWL010000495.1:0-1518 GCA_964461925.1 uncultured Caulobacterales bacterium
AGAGGTGGCGTTCGTGCAGGCGGGCAAGAAGGCGTTCCTCGACGCGGTGTCGAAAGCAAAGCCATCGGGCGCGAAGGGCACCTTCGTGAAGCGCGTGGCGATTTCGTCGACCATGGGCCCAGGCGTCAAGCTCGACAAATCGGCCATCGGCGCCTAAGGCGTCAGTCACGGTTTGAGGGAAAAGCCCGGCGTCGCCGGGCTTTTTTCAATACCGGGGTTGCATTGCGAAAATGAGGGGTTATACGTCCCCTCCGTCGGAGCGACCCGCCGACCTGTCCAAGACTGCGGGCGGCGACATGTTCGCCTTAATTTCCGCATAGACGGTGAAACGAATGGCCATCAGCGATCCTCGATCGCGCCACGAGCCATTCCGCTTATCGACTAGGGCAGGCTCCGGCGATGACGCGCGGGGCCTTTTTTGGTCCTTAACGTCATCGACGGGAATGAGAATTTAGCCGGCGCTTCCGGATAGTGGAGGGGCGGCGATAGGGGCGCTGACGGATGTCGGGGCCTTTGGTCGACAGGGTTGGCGCCATCGCTTCCGCAGGCGTCGCAGGCGAACGAAAGAAGGGAAGTCCAATGGACAGAACCCAAAAAGCAGAACAGGTCGAGTGGATCGGCGGCGTATTCGACTCCGGCTCGGTTGTCGTCGTCGCAAATGGCGGCCTGACTGTGGTCGAAATGGAGGAGCTCCGCGGCGAGCTCCGCCAGGCCGGCGCAAACATGAAAGTGGTCAAGAACCGCTTGGCCAAGATCGCCGTCACCGGCAAGCCGAGCGAGGCGCTTGCGCCATTGTTCCAAGGCCCGACGGCGTTGGCGTTTTCGGAAGATCCGGTCGCCGCAGCGAAAGCCGTGAAGAAATTCGCCAAGGACAATGACAAGCTCGAAATCCTTGGCGGCGCGATGGGCGAGGAGATCCTCGACAAGAGCGGCGTTGAAGCCTTGGCCTCGATGCCGTCGCGCGAAGAACTGATCGCGTCGATCGTTCAAACGGTGATGTCGCCGGCCGCCAATATCGTCAGCGCGATCACCGCGCCTGGCTCTCAATTGGCCGCCATCGCAGAGACTTTGGAGAAGCGCGACGCGGCGTAAGCCCTTAGCGTTTTGGTTGCAGATAAAAATCTAACTCGTTGATAGGAAACGGAAAAATGGCAGACGTAAAAAAACTCGCAGAAGAGCTCGTTGGTTTGACGCTTTTGGAAGCGGCTGAACTGAAAAACATCCTCAAAGACGAATACGGCATTGAGCCAGCTGCAGGCGCAGTGGCCGTTGCGGCAGCGCCAGGCGCTGGCGGCGACGCTGGCGGCGCAGAAGAGAAGACCGAATTCGACGTCATTCTCGTCTCGGCTGGCGACAAGAAAATCAACGTCATCAAGGAAGTTCGCGGCATCACCGGCCTTGGCCTGAAAGAAGCCAAAGAGCTGGTCGAAGCTGGCGGCAAAGCAGTGAAAGAAGCTGCGGCGAAAGACGAAGCCGAAGAAATCAAGAAGAAGTTCGAAGAAGCCGGCGCAACCGTCG
>CAYWWL010000496.1:0-1515 GCA_964461925.1 uncultured Caulobacterales bacterium
CGACGCAAGCTTGGAAGACATCATCAACGAAGCCCACGGCTCCAATCAGGGCCTATTCAACAACGCCGCGCAGATTTGGAATCACACCTTTTACTGGCACTCAATGAAGCCAAATGGCGGCGGCGCGCCGACGGGCGCCGTGGCTGACGCGATCAACGCCAGCTTTGGCGACTATGACAGCTTCAAAGCCGATTTCGCCGGCGCCGGCGCGACCCAGTTCGGGTCCGGCTGGGCCTGGCTCGTGGCTGCTGGCGGCAAGCTTGAAATTCGCAAAACCGCAAACGCCGACACGCCGCTCACCGACGCGGGCTGCACGCCGTTGCTGACCATGGACGTGTGGGAGCACGCCTATTATCTCGACTTCCAGAACAAACGACCGGTCTATATTTCGACCTTCCTCGACAATCTGGTGAACTGGGATTTCGCTAACGAGAACCTCGCCAAAGCCTAACCGCTGGCGTCGAGACACATAAAAAACCCCGCGCGGGCCTGGCCGGCGCGGGGATTTTTTCGTCTTTCGGCGACGCTCTCAATCGCGTCGCCGTGGATTATTGCGAAGGCCTATTGGCAGAGGCCTTGATCAGGCGTCCACGCCGACATTTCCGTCTTCACATAGCTCGGCAAGACCGACCACGCATTGTCGATCTCGGTGCGGCTGATGCGAATATCCTCACGGAACAGCGGATAGCTTTCGGCTTTCCATTCCGGCAGCGTCGCCGGATCGATGAGCTTCATCTCCATCAACGCTTCGGCTTGATCCATGGCGTAGCGGGCTTTGACCAAATTCTTCGAATAACCAAGCCCTTCCTGGAACATGGTCGCCAAATGGTAATACGAGACCGGATCCGAAGCGACGGTGGCCGCGCGGCACACCATGTCGCGGACTTCGCCATGGGACAGCCAACGGGTGGCGGCCTGGCCGGAGTTCTCCTGCGCCCGCGCCACGGCGGCGATGGTCGACGGGCCGTAGTCATTGTCCGGGCCATTGATGAAATCCATGAAGCCGAGGGCTTCAAGCGCGTACTGGGTCGCCATGGTGACGGACGAACCACTGAACGGGTTCTCCTTGCCCTTCGCGGCGCTGAGGCTCGCGGTGCGCGTCAAATCGATATTATCCAACGTGCGCAGCTGTTGCAGACGACCGAGGGCGGCTTCTTCTTCGAGCGCGGCGACGCGGTTCTTATCGAACTTCGTCAACGCAGCTTGCTCATATGCGAAGGTGCCGTACTCGCCGCGGTCGAGCGCTTTCACGCGGTCCGCCGCCTTGGCTTCCGCAGCGGATTTTTTCCGCTTCGGCGCGCCATAGACGCCGTCAGCGGCGCCCGTGGGCCAGGCTTCAGCCGCCACCGACCAAGCCGCCGCCGCGAGGGTCGCCGGGGCGCCGAAATAGTCGCAATCGGTCAATGCGGCGAGCTTCAACTTGCCAAGCGGGCCAAGGCGGGCCAAATCGCTGGCCAGGTCCGCCCGGGCTTGGGCGCGTTCGTCTTCATTGGTGACGTCGCCAAGCCGCTTTAG
>CAYWWL010000497.1:0-1513 GCA_964461925.1 uncultured Caulobacterales bacterium
GCACAATGCGCCAGGCGCGCGTCGCGGCCGTCTATCCAAGACGGTCTGTCAAAGGAGACCCCCATGGCGACATCGCCCCGCACCCTCGACGTCTATTGGTCGTTCCGCAGCCCGTATTCCTATTTCGCCGTCGATCGATTGCGGGAGATCGGCGCGCGCGACGACGTTGCGCTGCGGATGCGATTCGTGCGGCCCTTGGCGTTGCGCGAAGACGGCTTTTTCAGCCGCGGGCGACCGCAATTCGTGCCGTATCTCCTGCGCGACGTGTTCCGGGAGGGCGAGCGCCTCGGCATTCCCATCGCCATGCCGCAGCCGGACCCGATCGTCATGGATATGGCGAGCGGCGAGGTGCCCGAAGACCAGCCCTACATCCATCGCCTCTACCGCATCGGCGTCGCCGCTGAGGTCCTGCACGGCGCCGGCTTGGCGACCGCCGCGGCGATCGCCAAATCGATTTGGCGCGGGGTCGAAAACTGGCACCAAGGCGATCACCTGAAAGAGGCGTGCGCGGCGGCGGGGCAGGACATCGCCGCTCTGGAAGCCTGGGCGGCGGACAATGACGATGAGATCGCCAGGGTCATCGCCGAAAACGAAGCCGCGCAATTGCGCCACCATTGGGGCGTGCCGTTGATGGTGATCGACGACGACGAACCGTTTTTCGGCCAGGACCGATTGGCGTCCTTGGTCTGGCGGCTCGACCAGAAAGACGCATAGGGATGAGCGAGCAAGTGGAGATTAAAGGCGCGTGCGCGCCGGCCTTCGCCGCGGTGAAGGACGCCTTCGCGGCGAATTTCGCCGAGGACTTGGAGCTTGGCGCGCGCTTCACCGCGATCATTGACGGCGAGCCCGTGGTCGACATATGGGGCGGCGCCGCGGATCGCAAAAAAGAAATCCCGTTTACGGATGAAACCCTGTGTTGCGTTTACTCCAGCGGCAAGGCCGTGAACGCCTATCTGATCGCCGCGGCGGCGAGCGACGGCGCGATCGACTATGATCGGCCGGTGGCGGATTATTGGCCTGAGTTCGCTGCGGCGGGGAAGCAGGCGATCACCGTCGCCGAAGCCTTGTCCCATCAGGGCGGCTTGTGCGGCTTTCCCGACGAAATGGCGCCGGAGACCTGGATCGACTGGGACGCGATTGCGAGCGCCCTGGCGGCGATGGCGCCGCTTTGGACGCCGGGAACCGCGAACGGCTACCATCCGCAGACCGCGGGGATCATCGCCGGCGAATTGATCCGCCGGGTGCGCGGGCGGACGATTGGCGAGATCCTGCGCGCGGACTATTTCGCCGCCCGGGGCGTCGACGTGCATTGCGGCCTCAAAGACGACGCAAGCGCGCGCGCCTCCTATATGCCGAAACCGCGCAGCGCGCCGGACCTCGGTCCTATTTCGGATTTTAAGAAATACGCCTTCCTGACCCCCTGGGCGGCGCCGGCGAAAGTCGCGCGCGAGGCGTGGATGGCGGCGGAGTTGCCGGCCTCGAACATGCACGCCACCGCGAAAGGCTTGGCGGA
>CAYWWL010000498.1:0-1508 GCA_964461925.1 uncultured Caulobacterales bacterium
CCGCGGCCGACGCCGGGGTCGCGGTCATCGCGGCCGGCGTCTTCAAGGCCGACACCGCCGGGGTGCGCAGCACGTCGCCAGCCTTCAGTCCGCCCCATTTGGCTTTCGGGTTCAACTGAATCAGCGACGCGGTGGAGACGTTCAGCTTATACGCCACGTCCGAGAGGGTCTGTTCTTCGTCGACGGTGTAAAGCGTCGCCGCGGCGCCGGTCATCGACGCCAAGCCGCCGCCGGTTTCAATCCCGGCCGCGCCTGGGATCTTCACCATCAGGCCGTCGCCAAGGCCGAACACATTGTTCAGCCGCGGATTGTGCGCCACCAATTTCGCCAGGGACACGTCGCAATAGTCGGCCACTTCCGCCAAGCTGGCGATGCCGCTGGAGATCTTCTCCTGCGGGCCGCACTGGCCGTCGAGCTTTTCGGCGATCTCGGTCGGATAGATGTCGTGCGCCCGCTTCGCGCCTTCAATGCCGGCATAGGACCGGGCTTCGAGGGGTTGGTCGTATTCGCCGACGAATTGCATCGGCGGGGTCAATGGCGCGACCCGGTCATGCTTATACAGGTGCCGCGTGCCGGCGTATTCCGACGCCGCATAAGCGTCGTGATAGGGTTGTTGAGCGACTTCGGTCGCGCAGCCGCCAAGGGCGACGAGCGCCGCCGCGAGTGCTGGTCCTGCTAATTTCGTGGTGACGGACATGGCGTGGCTCCCCAAATTTTACACCGACCTAGTCGTTAAGGTTAACAAGAAATTCGGCAACACGCAGCAAAAACCCGCCGCCCGGGACTGAAATCCGCTAAATCCCCCATTTTACAGCGAAAATTCCCCCGGCGCCCCCTTGCCAAGGGACGCAAGAGGGCCTAGGCGGGCGCGATGATTGAGAGTTTCCTGGTTCCCTTCACCGCGGCCTTCGCGACGCTGTTCATCGTGATCGATCCGATCATGGTGACGCCGATTTTCGCCGCCTTGACCAAGGAAGACGATTCCAAGGCGCGGCTGCGCCTGGCGCTGCAAGCGGCGTTTATCTCAATCTGCATTCTTGGCTTTTTCGGCGTCGCCGGGAACGTGATGCTGCACCATCTCGGCATTTCCCTCGCCGCCTTCCGCACCGCCGGCGGTATCTTATTGTTCATCATGGGCTTTCGCATGTTTTTCGACCCGGACAGCGAGACCCAAGCGAAAACCCCTGGCCCGAAAGCCTCGGCCCGGGACAATATCGCCTTCTTCCCCTTGGCGATCCCGCTGCTCGCCGGTCCTGGCGCCATCGCCACGATGATGCTGTTGATGGGGCCGGAAATGCAGGCCATGGCGAAAGCCGCCGCCTTCGCCGCCGCCGCAGCGGTGCTGTTGATCGCGGTGATCGTGATGAGCTTCGCCAGCCGCATCGGCGACGCCCTCGGGCGCACCGGGATGAACGTCATCACCCGCCTGCTCGGCATGATCCTGATGGCGCTGTCGACGCAATATATCTTCGACGGCATCCGCGAAGGGATCCTCGGCGTCGTCTAAC
>CAYWWL010000499.1:0-1507 GCA_964461925.1 uncultured Caulobacterales bacterium
GTTGGCGCGGACGGCGCCGCGACGGCGGCGTCGTCAATGTCGGCTTCGGTCTCGCCGTCCTCCAACAAGACCGCGATCGGCGCGTTCACCTTGACATTGTCCGTGCCCGCCTCAATCAGAATCTTGCCGACCACGCCCTCGTCCACCGCTTCGACTTCCATCGTCGCTTTGTCGGTTTCGATTTCCGCGATCACGTCGCCGGACGCCACCTTGTCGCCGACGGCGACGTTCCATTTCGCAAGCGTCCCCTCTTCCATAGTGGGCGACAAAGCGGGCATCAAAATTGGTGTGGGCATGGTCGGGTTCCGTTTAATGGGGGCCGAAATGCGCGGCGGCGAGTTCAGGGTTCAAAAATTTGGTCGGCGTCCACTTGGCGTTGCGGCGCGCGACGCGGTCTTCCGTGGTTTCGGCCTCGTAGTCCATCGGCGCTAACGGCGCGTCGGCGAAACCCGCCATCGCCAGGCCGACGATATTGATCGTGGAGACGATCGCCTCGCCTCGCCCGGAGACCGCAGCGACATAGACGCCGCAATGACGGCAGATCAGAAAATCCGCCGTCTTCAACGCGAACCGGTAGCGGATCACGTCGTCTGCGGCGGCGTCGATCTCAATGCAGCCTTCGGGGTCAGAGACGTTCAAGGCGCCGTGACGCTGGCAAAAAGCGCATTGGCAGGACCGCACGCCGAGGGACGTCGGCGTTTTCGCGGTGTCGAACGACGCCGCGACGGTTCCGCAATGACACTGGCCGCTATGGCGCATGAGGCGATCTAGTCCCGATATAGAACGGCGTTCACCGCCGCGACGACTTTATCTGCATTCGGAAGGCTCAAAGCCTCCAGGTTTGCCGCATACGGCAATGGCGTGTCTTCCTGGCAGACCCGGGCCGGCGGGGCGTCAAGATAGTCGAACGCGTGCTGGGCGGCTTGCCAGCCGACCTCGCCGCCGACGCCGAACGGGCCCCAAGCCTCTTCCACGGTGACCAGGCGATTGGTTTTCTTGACCGAAGCGATAATCGTGTCCACGTCCATCGGTCTGATCGTGCGCAGATCCACTACTTCGGCGGAGATCCCTTGCTCGGCGAGTTTGTCGGCGGCTTCGAGCGAGAACTTCACGCCGCGCGAATACGACACGATGGTCACGTCGGAACCCGCGCGGACGACTTTCGCCTTGCCAATCGGCAGCACCCAATCTTCCACGTCAGGCACGTCCATGGTGTCGCCGTACATCAATTCATGTTCGAGGAAGACCACCGGATTCGGGTCGCGGATCGCGGCCTTCAGCAAGCCCTTGGCGTCAGCGGCGGAATATGGCGCGATGACGTGCATGCCCGGCACATGGCCGTACCATGGGGCGTAGTCTTGGCTGTGCTGCGCCGCCACTCGAGAGGCCGCGGCGTTCGGACCGCGAAACACCATCGGGCTGCCCATCTGACCACCGGACATATACCGGGTCTTGGCCGCTGAAGTGATGATATGGTCGATCGCCTGCATTGCGAAGTTCCAGGTCA
>CAYWWL010000500.1:0-1506 GCA_964461925.1 uncultured Caulobacterales bacterium
CCCCCAGGTCAGCTTCGGCCTGCGGCGCAAGGGCGGGCATTGGTTTGTGGGATGGGTGTTCGACAGCGTTGCAGGGTTTGCATGAAGTACGCTTCGGCGGCGTCGACGCTGAGACGGCGGATTATCGCGCCGCAGGGGCGGCCTTAGGCTTCGCATTCGCGTTAGCCGCCGCCTTCGCCGCATCGCGCCCTGGTCGACTTTTATTCATTGAGAAAAAATATGAGGCCGCGCGTGAAGGAACTTTGTACGCGCCGGGGCTCGCTGCGTTGGGGCACGATGCGCGATCCATGGCTGTGGTCCGCGCCGCCGACGACCAAACCGCTTTGTGGGCGATGGAGGAAGCGTCACGCCGCGGCGGCGTCGGGGCCATCGTCGCCTTATTGCGCACCCCGGGGCGAACGCTCGATCTAACCGCCACCCGCCGCTTGCACCTTTCGGCCTTAGGCGGCGCGCCGGTGATTTTAGCGCGCGGGGCGGAGCGCGTGCAGGGTAATAAGTCTGTCTACGGTACAACATGCGCGCCGAACCGATGGCGCGTGGCGCCGGCGGTCGCGGCGGCGGCGACGGACGATCAACGAGATTTCGGCCGTCCCGTCTGGCGGGTTACGGCGGAGAAAGGCGGCGGGCACGGGGTCAACACATCATGGGTGGAGTGGTGGAATGACGAACGAACATTTGTCGACGTCACAGAACGATACGTGGAAGACACAGCGACCGTTGAGCGGCAAGGCGCGACGGGATCGCCGAATCCTGGCTGTGTGGTTCCCTTATCTCGCAACGGATTTTCATCGTCGGCGGCGTAAGGCGGCGGCGAGCGAGACTAAGGAATTTGAGACTAAGGGACCTGAGGCTAAGAGCGATGGGCTCGTTTTATATGAACGCGCGAACAACGCCCTGCGCGTGGCGTTTTGCGATCCGCTGGCGTTGCGGCGCGGGGCCTATCCTGGACAGCCGCTCGCTGAAGCGCGCGCCTTAGCGCCGGGTCTTGACGGCGCGCCATGGGATCAGACGCGCGATCGCCTTGATTTCGATCGCTTGCTACGCAGTTTCATGCGGTATAGCCCGCTCGTGGCGCGCGCTGGAGACGATGCGATTTTCATCGACTTAACCGGGGCGGCGCATCTGTTCGGCGGCGAAGCGGGCGTTCTAGACGATCTCCGCCAACGGTTTGAGCGCGCCGGGGTCTGCATCCGGGCGGCGATCGCCGATACGCCCGGCGCCGCCTATGCTGTCGCGACTTATGCTGCGAGCGCCGTTAAAACGTCGACGCTCAATCGCCGGCGTCTTGCGCCGCCCCGTGGCGGGCGTAATCCAGGCTGGCGCGGCGAGGCGCCTGCGGTCGCTGGGCGCGGTGAGGAGAGGGCGACAGAAGTCTTCAGCGCCCGCATTATACCGCCGGGCGATCATATCGAAGCGTTGGCGGCGTTGCCGGCCGCGGCCTTGCGCTTAGAGCCGGCGACGGTGGAAGCGCTAAACGCGGTCGGGCTTAAGACCGTCGCTCTCGTT